>JACQOU010000141.1 GCA_016207775.1 Deltaproteobacteria bacterium | reverse complement strand
GTATTAACGGTCGCTTTACTGTCCCTCGGAAATTGTGCGACAACGGGTAGTGGTGTCCTTGAACCGGTTGAGGATTCCAATATTCGTCCCTTGGAGCCCACAGTTTCCGAACGGCTTACCCGCCTCCTGGAGGTCCTCAAACAGGCACAATATGAAGGTATTGGCCTTGAGTTTGAATCGGACGGAACTTTGGAACTTTTGAATCATGTTTTTTCTGATCCCCGGGCTCTTAATCGTAAGCTCAAATTAATCTATACGGGCCTTCATCTAGCCTACGATGGTGCCTATGAAAGCTTTACCGTCGGCGGCAGTTCTGATCCGCAAGCGATTCTCACCTACATCCAGAAGAACATTCCCTGTCGGAATGGCTCTTCGCGACTGGCATTGTGCCCTTCTGAAATGCCTTGAATCCAGAATTTGGATAAGCATTTTTAAGTGACATTCCGACCAGCTAAGAAGGATGCGCTGGGCTTCGACATTCTTGCGGGAAATTTTTTCATTCCTGCCGACCAAAACTACGGAAAACTGGCCAGTCATTAAGGCTCCAGGGAAACCCATCGTCATCTTAGTATCGGGTTTTGCCTCGCCTCGTCGCACGCTTTCCATAATGCGCAAGCGTTTAATAAAAGATGGTTTTAATGTCATTGTTTTTGCGCTGGATTGGCAATCTCTGGCTGGAGCTTTGCATGGATTTTATCGCATCTCTGAACAGCTTTCCTCGCTGGTGCTTAAGTTAAGAAAATCGCAGGGAATGGAAAAGACTCCCCTCTTTATAGTGGCTCATTCAGCAGGCGGATTGGTAGCCAGATATTACGTGCAGTTGTTAGGAGGGTCGCACTATTGCGATGGCCTGCTGACACTAGCCACTCCTCATCGCGGCACGTGGAAGGTTCTGCTCGGACTGCTGTCGCACTTTGCTTTGCAGGCACGGTGTTTGTTTCAAATGCTTCCCTTTTCTCCGTTTATGCGAAAGCTCAATACGGCACATTTTCCAACAAACTTCAAAATGGTATCGATTTACTCGTCACGTGATTGGTTAGTAGGAAGGGCAACCAGGTTGCCTGTCAAGCTTGAGAACCTTGCTGAGATACAGACTGTGGAAGTGGCGAACCTAACGCACACCGATTTCTTGTTGAGCAAAAAGCTTCACAAACTGATCAAAGTGCATCTGGAGATGGAGTTAGAAAGCAGTCGCCTACCTGCCTAACCCACAATGTCTTCTCCGCCGTCCACTCCGATAACGTTTCCGGTAACCCAGGTTGCTTCATCATGCACCAGCAGTGCAAGAGCGTCCGCGACATCTTTGGGAGTGGTGATTCTGCCGGACGGGCTTTTTCTCAGGGCCATTTCAATCATTTTTTCGTGACCTGGGATCATGCGAAGAGCGGGTGTGTCGGTCACTCCAGCGCGAATTGCATTGACGCTCACACCTTCTTTTGCAAGTTCGAGTGCAAGCTGTCGGCAATGGGACTCCAGCGCCGCTTTGGCGGCCGAAACAGCTCCGTAGGTGGGCCAGACTCGGGAGCCACCGGACGAAGTCATAGCAAATATCCGTGCGCCGCGTGCAAGAAGCTTTCGGCTGTAAAGATCCTGGACCCAGTAAACAAGGCTATGGGCCATCACATCCAAGGTCATTGTCATTTGCTCAGCTGAAATGCTCTCTTTTGTATTGGATGAGATGAATGGTTTTAATGTGCCGAAGGCCAGTGAATGCAGCACGCAGTGGAACCCTCTTGCTGCCTGTTTGGCAAGTTGATCGAGCACTTCAGTTCTTTTTTGGGCATCTGCCGCGTTGACATTAAAAAACGCTGCCTTGACCCCGTTCGATTGGATTCTCTGGATAATCTCTTTGACGTGTCCCAGTGTATGTTTGCGGTCTAAATGAACTCCCGCAATATTCATCCCGAGCTCTGAAAGCTTGATGGCAGTTGCTTCCCCAAACCCGCTTGACGCTCCCAAAATTAAAACCCAGCGTCCTTTAACGCTTGAAAGGGGCGACATAATTGACTCCTTATGTGGCGCTTTTCGGCTGTACTATGACTTTTTTTCAGGCTCCTTCTTTATTTCTTTAGGTTCGGTCTTGAAGAAGTTTTCTTTTGCGACATTCAGCTTTTTGAAATCTTCTTCTTTTAGGGAGAAGGGTGCGCCAAGCCCGGCCTTTTCTGCAATCACCTGCTTAGATGCGCCTTTTGCGAACTTAAGCATCACCTTTTCAGATTCTTGTTTATCCTTTTTCTCGAATAACCGAATCACCAGATTGGGTTCTGTGAGGGGTCGTCCCTGTGGAAGATAATTGACGATCTTTGAGTCCTGCAGACTTGTCAAAAATCCATCCACTTTCGCTCCATCAATCTGACTCTTTGGTTCAGTAGGCATCTGCCAGCCGTTCTCCTCCTTAAGAAGTTCGATAATCTCCTTGCCTCGCTCAAGCTTGATGCGTTTTACGTCAAATCGATTGAAACTGGCGAGTTCAAGGCTTCTGTATTGGGCAGCGGGCCGGTTTGCTTTTTCAAACACATCTTTATCCACCGCAGTGACAAGATTTTTGTCTTCTCGCTTTGCATATGTCTTGCCTTTATGTTGGCCGAGCCATATTGCTGATCGACTCTTGTCTTTCTTCTGAGTGAGCCAGACCTTAATTGCTGGCGATTGCAAACCAAATTGACTGAGGTTCTTGCCGTCTTCAGAGGCAAATTCTGTGGCTTTAAGGTCTAAAATGGCGTTCAGGGTCTTGTTCACTTCATTCGTATCTGCAGGGATGTGCTCCCTGGCTAACCACCAATTTTCCTTATCATCCCGTTTGAGCACAATGTTTGTTTTCTGAATTTGAATTTCCACCTCGGTCACTTCGGTTCGAGCAATATTGAATACGGATTTGTTTCGAAGAGAAGTGGCATCTTTGTCAAAAGAAGTAAACAACGTGCGGCTTACACGGTAAACTTCGGGCCGCCCTTCCAGCTTTGCATACGAGCTGTAGCCCACCGGAGTATTTTTTCCGATGAGAAGTTCTTGGCCGCTGTCATTTGCGTCTTTTTTTACTTTTATCTTCAGGGAAGGCTCTTTCAGACCATAGGGTTCGAGATCCTTCGGGTTTTCATCGACGACCCGTTCTTGCTTTGAAGAAGTCAAAGTTCCAATCATCCCGTTGATTGCAGTGCTATCGGCCGCATCTTGTACTGGCAGTGCCAAGTTCCAATCTTGGCCGCTTTTTTTAAGGTGGATAGTTTCAGGCGCGGGCTTGCTTTCTTTCGCAGAGGTGTTTGCTGACACTGCCCCGGATATTCTAACGATGGTAAGTTCTCCGATTTGGTCTTTGTCCAACTGGATCAGTTGCTTTGTCTTCTCCTCGGCTTCTGTCGCCTTGGGCTTCATCCGCTTTTCGTAAACAAAGTACCAGCCCAACAGTAAAACCAGTACGCCTGAAAGAATCAACGTACTGAGATAGCTTTTCATAGCTTGATTCCTCCTTCGGTAGAAAATTTGGGTATGAAATTTTTAGGTTGCGGGCTCCTTGGGAGGATTGGTCTCATCGGCCGCCTTTCCCACGTGTCCTCCAGCCACCTCTCGCAGGGCAACAACCGCTTGTTTGTTAGTAGGATGAGAAATAAGGGGCCTCGAGCCCTTGGCAAGTTGTTTTACCCGTTTAGAAGCAATATGAATTAGCTCAAAGCGATTAGGTATTTTTTCCAAGCAATCTTCAATGGTTACTCGTGCCACTAAACACTCCTGTAAAAGCGATCCCTTTTAGAAAATGACTGACACATCAGTAAAAACCTCAATATGTTAGGGAAATTGCTGCGAAAGTCAAGGGGGCGCAGCCCGTCACTTTGCGGCGTGACGGTTACGGAGTCCCATCCGCTGTGTTTTTGAGCTGGGCTTGTTCGTTCATTGTCCAGACATCTTGTTGGCTGACGGGAACATTGAATGGGGAGTTGGTGAGGATGCCGGTTGCAGTGGCCGTGAAGGCTCCTCCATCAGCGGGGATGTTGGCAGGGGCGCAATTGGTATGGCCGTTGACTGCGAAGATGGGCACGAAGTTGGAAGTAAAGTACGTAGGGAACCGAAAGCCGAGAATGTTGCCTGCTTGCACGCTTTGGCTCGGAGCGATGGTCGCTGAGTTGCATCCGCCGCCACTCGGAAAACCGATCGAATAGCGGTTTCGATCTGCGTTTTCTGGACTGAAGTTAAGTGCACTCAGATTATTTCCATACACAGCGTACTCTGACTGAAACGTCATCTCTGCTGTAAAAAGTAATCCAAGAGCGGCTTTTGCTTCTGCTTTGCGCGCTTTTTTAACGATGGCGCGATAGCTTGGGGTGCCAATTGTTGCGATGAAAGTGATGATTGCGAGAACGATCAAAAGCTCGACAAGAGAAAAACCTTTGTTAGTTTCCTTTTTCATTGTCTCTTTGAAACAGTCAAAAAGGAGTTGCGGATCCTGATCGACCGTCTTGTGTTCGCTGAATACAAGTTTCCGATAATTCGTAATCAGTATAGCAGCATTATTGTCGTTGCCCATCGCTGGATTTTTCTGATTGGCTGCATTTTCACAGGCTAGCTGGGAAGCAATCCTAAGGAAATTCTCAAGATGTCCCAATCGATACTCTTTGATGGCTTGTATGTATCTGAGTCGTCGAGAATAAGAGTTGCTGGTTCTGATGCGTTTCCAAATGCCTAATAGATTAGCCCCCATGACAGCAGAGAGGATGACGGAAAGCGCAATGATTTGGGACCAGACAAAGAGTGAGTTTGAAAGAAGAGAAGCGTAGGCTTTCCAATGTTTCTCGGGTGGAGGGAAGTGGAGCATGGGCTCAGCGATTTCGGTGGCTGAATTTACGGTGGCAGGCACCAGTAAAAGAGCTGGCACGGCCAGCGATTCGTACCGGTGGGTCTGAGGGTTGAAATAGACGAAGGGTTGAAAGGAGAGTGGGAAGGGATCCGTGCGATGGATACCCAGCACGTACTCAAACGCTTTCGACACTCCATACGGACCGCTGCTTTCCACTAAGGCCCGTCGGGATAAGACTTCCACCCCCTCCATTTCGGTAAGCGGGATTTCCGAAATTTCCTGGAAGTTGCCTTCTCCCTGTAAAACCAGTCGGACTAAAAGGGGTTCGGAGGTTCTGAAAGGAAGAGGTTCAGTCGGGGAAAGCAGCGTAAACTTCCCTACAGCCCCATGAAAATTTAAATTTTTTCGTGCCTTGGGAAGCGCTTTTATGTTCAGCGGTTTCATCGAGCTAAATATCACGGTGTTTTGGTCGCCCAACTGCCCAGGGTTATCACGGATGACTATTTTCATGGGTTCAATAATGGGGGACGACTCCCCCAGCATTGGGGTGAGCACGTAAGTGCCGATCACAGCCTTGCGCATTTCATTGTCGGGCTCCTTAAAAAGCGGAATGGGACCCTGGCGCAAAAGAATATTTTCTTTCCAGAAACCTTGGAACTCAGGAAATTTTGCAACTTCAATTTCAATAAGCTCTTTGTTGCTATAGAGGACAAAGTTGCAGGTAACGGGTTCACCCCTGTACACGCTGGGCTTTGAAAATTCTGCTTTGAAATGAAGTTCCTGCGCCTGGATGTGACCCGCAAACAAGGCAAGAATAAGCATTGGCTTTAGTAACCGCGCAATAATAAATGTGACATCTGGCGAGACAGATTTGGAGCAGATTCGGGCGGTTTTTTCGCCACAAAATCGAGGCGTACCCTCTGCGGTACGTTGAGATTTTGTGGCGAAAAAACCGACCGAAGATGACCAAAGATGTCCGCCAGATGTCACATTTATTATTGCGCGGTTACTTACCATGGTTTTGACCTCTCGCCGGATCGAGCTTGCCTGTTGTTTCTTTCTCTGAAAATTCGCTGGAGTGCTTGCTGTTCATCCGCTGATACGGCGTCGAAAATATGTTTTTTCTGTGCCTCATTCAGGCTCTGTGTCTGATAGTGTTCGGGACCCGTTCGGGTAGTGTCAGTGGGTGTGCCACCGGGTCCTGATTGGCCCCCTGTACCCGTGCGAGAGCGCATTTGCTCAACCATTCTTGCTGCCAGATCCATATTTTTTGAAAGTTGGGGGTTCGTCGATTCGTCAAACGTGACTGAGGTTTGAAGATCGTACGCAGTTTGGTATGCCGCCAGGGCTTGCACCGGATCGTTAAGCGCCAGCAATGTGTTACCCAGATTAAAAAGAGCTTTTTTCTTAAGCGAAGGGTCTTGTGTTTGGTTGGCACTCTGTGAAAAAAACTCATGGGCTTTACCGGGATCGTTTTTTTGCTGATACCAATGACCCATATTGAACGCGAGAATGGATCGCCGTTCACCGTGGGAAGCCTCAAAGCGAGCGAGCAAATTTTCCTCCTCATCCGCACATAGGGGATAGCCAGCGGTTAAAATAAATGCGATCAAAAGCCGCAGTAAATAGGCCCATTGTCCGCGACAAAATTCTCCAAAAAACAAAACGAGAGCCAAAAGAAAAAACAGTGGGTATAGCTCGCGCTGCACTTTAAAAGCCGTTTCGAACTGGGTTGAGGTGTGTGCTTGTTGGAGGCGCTGAGCAAGAGTGCTGACTTGATTGAGCTGGGCTGGAAAGTAAGTGCCGCCAGTTGCAGAACTGATCCGTACAAGGGTGTCAGTAACCAGCTTGGTCTGCACGGGTGCGCCTGTCTGGTCAGCAGATACTGGCCCGGAAAGTCGACCATGCGGTCGTATGAGGGCTCCTTCACTGGTACCGGTGCCTACCGTGAAAATAGGAATGCGTTTGGATTGAAAATGGGCGAGGGTTTTGAAAGAAAGAGGGTGATGACTTTCTCCGTCGCTTAGCAAAACGACTTGAGGTAAAACCCATTGCTCTCCCTTCTCTAGAGCAGCGTGTTCCATTTTGGAGAGGCTTTGAAAGAGTGAATCTAACGCGGCAGAAAGATCGGTGCCTTGGTCGCTCACCATCTCGGGTGCCAAAGACGGCAAGAATTGTTGGGCCAGGCTGATATCCGTCGTCAAAGGCAGGAACAAGTACCCATCTGCTGCGAATGGAAAGACCGCCACACGTCCGGAGTTTATCTGTTGGATGAGTTGATTCGCAAAAGCGGTGGCAAAGCCAAGCCTGGAGGGAAGCAAGTCGCCGGTCGTCATGCTTCTTGATACATCGATGGCCAGTATGAGATTGCCGGGGCCCGAAAGGCGGGACACAACGGACTGACCCAGTTGTGGTCTGGTCAGACCCAAGATACAAAGACCCAAAGCAAGATACCCAAGCACTTGGTCCCCAAGCGCTGCCGCCCTGCGATTGAAAATGGTTACCAACATTATTAACGGTACAAAACTCAGCAGCGCAAGTGGGTGCTCAAATCTCAGCATGGAGACCCCTCAGTTTAGTTACTCCAGCTGAAGCGAACCGGAACCGTGTTTGTCGAAAAATAAAGAGAACTGTCGCCAATACCGTCGCTATCCAGGCAAGCGCCAGGTAGCGAGGTTCCGATTCGCGTACCGTAGTACTCTGAATTTTCGTTTTCTCTAATTTATCTATCTCGTGAAGGACTTTTCCCAAGGCTCCGGGATCTCTCGCCATGAACGCATGCCCTGCGGTTGTCTGAGAAATGCCGAGCAGCAATTCTGGATTTAAATATGAAGGTACCTGCGCAATAGGTTGGGTGCGCTTCCCAAACATGTCGTAGGCATAGATGGGCACGACCACCCGATCGGATTTTCCTATGCCAATCGAATAAATCTTAATTTGAGACTGCCGCGCAAGCCCTGCAGCAGTGAGAGGATTGATACTTCCGACATTGTTATCACCATCCGTCAAGAGGATCATGACTTTCGTGCGTGGTTCCGAAGTGTGAAGCCTCGCAACACCGGTTGCGATTGCCATGCCAATCGCTGTTCCCTGCTTCAGTTCTCCCAAGCGGATGTCTTCCAGCTGTCTCTGCAAAAAATCGTAATCATGGGTCAGGGGACACTTGGTGACTGCTTCACCCGCAAAGATGACAAGCCCTATCCTGTCGCCTGTACGAACACGTATAAAGTCGCGAATGACCGATTTCGCAACTTCGATCCGGTTAGGCGTAAAGTCGGTGGCATCCATGCTCTCAGAGACATCCAGGACAAGAAGGATATCGATCCCTTCCTTCCATGTTCTTGTCCAACTCTTCTGTTTCTCAGGTTGCCCAATAACCAAAATCAAAAGCCCAATCACCAAAAGGTGGCCAAGAAAGAAAATGCGCATACGCCGTCTAGCTTTCCCCGATTCACTATCCAGCGCCGGCGTCAACGTCATCGGTAACAGGAATCGTGCGTCCTTCGTTCGCTTCTTCACTAGCACCCAAACCGCGAAAGCAAGGGGAATGGCGAAAAGCCATAGGGCTCTTGGCTCGGCTAGATACCATGACATTGGTTTAGAAGATCCTCCGTTTCTTCAATACACCGTAAGCCTAAAATTTCGGGTTGCGCTGTTTGTTTAGCAAATTTGTGGGCATCACACCGATCGAGTAGCGGCCAAAGAGTAGAGGTCAGCGCATTGTTCCCCAGTTTTTGTCTGAGTTCATAAGTTGTATACGTATTTGCTGCAAAGGCATGTCGACGGGAAAAAAAAGCGCGAAGAGTATTCGTGTATTCGTCGATAATGTCGTTCTGTCCATGCGCTAATAATGTGCGCAAGGCTGCAAGCTCGTGTTTAAGCCATTCAAAATCGCTCTGAGTGGGAGCGATTTGCACGGCCAAGGGGTGAGCTCGGCTCATCTTCTTTCTTTTTTTATAAGCCATCAGGCCAGCCAATCCTCCTGCAAACAGGGCGAAGAGGCAGCCCAGCAGCCATATCCAAAAAGAACTGCGCAGCGCAATGGGGTCCGGTCCCGGAAGCGGTTGGTCGACGGGTTCGCCGACACCGGAAACTTCAAGGCTGATGCTTTCCGTGGAAAAAGTAAGAGGTCCTGCTGTGACTTCGATGGGCGGGATCCAAAACCTACCCACACGGTAGGCGGTGATTTGAAATTGCCAAACCTGCTCGGTCTGCGTGCGAGAGTGGGATGAATGGAGAATGCGTAGCAAAGGAGTTGCATCCAATAAATCCAGACGGAGGGTCGGTTCGACTTTGGCCGGGTCGAGTCCTCGCTCCACTAAAGCGTGGGTGGGGAGTTTGATTTGCATTGTCGTACGGCTGCCCGGCTGGATCACCAGAGGATTGAGTGACCAGTTCAGCGTGGCAGGAATGGCTCGTTGACTACAGGTGAGCAGGGCCACGACTGCGGAAAAAATGAACAAGTCTTTGAAAGTAGTCATCTTGTGAACTCAGGCAAAGATAGTCTGCCGCCCGATTGCGGCATAGTTGCTCCAGATAAGAAGTCATTGCCGTATGTTGCTGGGCAAGCGCCCTTTGCAAAACTTTTGATCGTCCATCCAACACAGAAAAGGTTAAGGTTTCGGGATCGCACACAGCATGGACTGCCGAAAGATCTTGACCCCGTTCAGCATCATCGTAGCAGTGCACCAGGATGGTTTCATGTTTAGCTGTCAGCATATGAAACTGTGTTTCGAATGGCGGAACGAAAAAATCTGAAAAAATCATAACGATCGAGCGACGTTTCAAAGTGGTCAGAATGCGTTCAATTGCCATGCCGAGCTGGCTTGTTTTTCCAGTCGAAGGAGACTGTAATACGAGAGTCGTTGCCAACTGAATTTGGTTTCTGTTTCTGTTTGGCGGCAGATACTGTCCGGGTTCATTTGCAAAAAGCAACATGCCGAAATTATCGCCAGAGCGGATTGCTGCAAGACCAACCAGGGCGACCAGCTCGCCGATCATTTCTATTCGTCTTTTGTTCTGATATCCAAAAAGGGAAGAGCCGCTGCTATCGACCAGACAGACGATATCGAGTTCTCGTTCCTCTTCATATACCTTAATGGTAGGCTTTCCGGTCCGGGCTGTTACCAACCAGCTCATATGGCGGATATCATCTCCCGCCTGGTAATGTCTAAACTCTTTGAACTGCATTCCACTTCCACGAAACTTGCTCGAATAATTTCCCGTTAGCAGAGCGCTCACGTTGCGTTTAGCTCGTATATGAAGCTGTTCAGCGGCCTTCAGTAATGTTTCGCTTAACTGAAATGTCATATGAATACATCCTTACTCTTCAGAAATAAGGCCTCCGCCCCGTGAGCTTTGCTCACGGGTCCCCT
>JACQOU010000140.1 GCA_016207775.1 Deltaproteobacteria bacterium | reverse complement strand
GTGTTGTTCGATTCACCCCTTCGAACAAATGACGAAATCAATGCCATGGTATCGGCCGATGCGATCAGCATCTATCTGGAAGAACTCGGCGAAGCGGAAGCACAATTTAAAGTGCGGCTTGAAGAAGATCGTGAGAAAATAAAATTTTTAAGATCAACCCACTCCATTGCGGCTTACTTGCTTGAACTTGAAAAGAGACCAAGCCTAAAAAATACAGTGGCTCACCTAAATAAACACTTTATATTTATTCCGGCAATGATTGCGGCCCACCGTTAAAAGTTGCTTCGATTTTTTCTCTCTTCTTCTTAATTTGAGCTAACCATTTTTCGCTCCTGATTCTTCGAAGTTGCTCAAAGAGAAAAAATCGAAGCAAGGGAAAAATTTAAGAAAAGACACCTGAAAACCGCCCCCGGCCGCTGAGGGATTACCTAAATGGATTGATTTACTAGCAACGGACTGCAGTGTAGCGTTTATTGATAAGAAAATGATGAAACCTAGTCCCATCAAGGCCGTTGTGCTCGACCTAGGAGAAGTGGTCGTACGTCTGAACTTTGAAAAAGTGTTAACTGCAATAGGACGGGCTAAAGACCACTCAGTGGAGCAGGCTGCTCGCTTGATCGGCAACAGGGAATCTTACGATCAGTTGGAAAGGGGCTTGATGGATGCCAAGACTTTTATCGGTCAATTCTCCCGGCAGCACTCAATGTCCGAAACTCAGTTTCTTGAGTTATGGCATACAGTCATTGTTGGAACAGTCGATGGGATTGAGCCAGTCCTGGAGGAAATTAGTCGGAAACTGCCGCTTTACGCTCTCACCAATTCGAATCCGATCCATATGGACTATCTTACAGGTTCATCTCCATGGTTACGTTATTTCATCCGTGTGTTTACCAGTTTTGAACTGGGTGCGCGCAAGCCTGAAAAGGATATTTTTCTTTCGTTGGTTCGTATTCTGGAACTTTCTCCACAGAACATCCTTTTTATTGATGATATCCCAGAAAATGTTGCTGCAGCCAGTGGACTGGGTTTTAGGGCCCACCTTTGTAAGAAATCCCCGGATGATATTTTGCTTAGTCTGCAAAAATACAATATTATTGCTGAGCATTGATTTTAACTTAAGGAGTCAGTATGGCACCTCTTCAACGAATGAATGAACTTAGGCGCCGCAGAAAAAGGCGAGCAAAACTTTTGAAATTACGGGCACGGTTAGCCAAAGCGAAGAATCAAGACGAAATTCAAAAGCTCATTCAAAAACTAAAAAGAGTCAGTCCATTTTATCCTGTGCAGAGAATAGCCCAGGGCAGGTCGGTGGACTAGGGCTCAGCAAGGGGTCGAACGCACAAACCCCACAGTTTGCCCACGCCGGCTTGGTCAGGCCGCTTCCTCTTCTTCAAGTCGTTCGGCAATCCAGATTTTTATAAGGGTCTGGTACCCAACGCCGCCCTTCCGTTCGGCTACGCGGCGAAGCTTATTGACCATCCCTTTGGGGAGCCGGATGCTTGTGGAGACTTCCGAGCGTTGTCTTGGTTCGGGCTCCACAACGACAGATTGTGATTCATCCCATTCTTTGGGATTGTATTTGATTTCTTTTCTACGATTCGTTTTTTTCTTCTTCATAAATCCCAGCCTGTAATAATTCGAGCAGTGTTCTTTCCAAAATCTTCAAATATCAGCCGGAGGTATCTTCCTCCATCGGTTTGTCCGTCGATCCGGTATCTGTGAGGGCCATGCTTCTTCTTGTTAGGTGTTACGATATAGCGATTGAAGAAGACCTGCTCCGCTTCATCCGGGCTGATTCCATGCCGTGATAGGTGGAATACGTTGTCTTCGTCCCAAATAAAGAAATACCACCGCCTGCCCTCTAGTCCGGTCATAGATGCATTGTAGCTACAAAGTACCTCAAGGCAAGGATAATTGAGGCTTCGCCAGTACTCCTGTCTGCAGACAGAGGCTAACTGTAATCGAACAGCGAAAAGGCTTTGCGCCCTTTGAAGGTCAGGAGCAAATAAAAAAGCGAGGGTATGAGAAGGAGTGCTCCGGCTGCGCCGATCGATAATACCATTCTATGAGTCGAGGGTGGAGCTGCGCTGCTAAGAATTGTGAACTGAGGCGCGATAAGATAGGGAGCCTGAAGGTAGGCTAACATGCCTAAAGCAGTGATTGCCATTGATGCCGATAAGGTCCGTGCCAGTACAAATTTTCTTTTCAAAAGTGTGATTAGGGCACAAACGCTCAATGCGATTGCACCGAAGAACGTCACTATGCTTTGGGGTTCCGAAAGCTTTTGTGAGAAGTGCGCTGGAGCTTTTAGTAGCACTGCCGATCCAAGAATCAACACGGCAAGCAATGTAAGGACAGCGCGGATACGGAAGTAATCCTTCAACTCTCCCTCAGCTTCAACGCAAAGATAAACGGCCGCCAAATAAGTGAATAACGAGAGTATAAAACAGCCCATTATCCACGGGAAAATCGATAGCCAGGGTAAGAAATAACCGCTGGCATAAATCTTCGAATCTAGCCAAACCAAATTACCTGAAATGGTGGTCCCTATAACAACCCCAAAAAATATCGGTGTGACTGCACTGGCCACCGAGAAAATGAGCCCCCAATGGTTTTGCATGGGATCATCCGGAAAACTGCGAAAGGTGAAGGAGGCTCCTCTCAGGACAATACCCAGGGCTGCTAAAGCCAGTGGCACATGAAGAGCGATCGAGATGGCTGCAAACGCTGTCGGAAAACAGGTGAAAAAGAAAACGATAAACGCAATCAGCCACACGTGGTTTGCCTCCCAAATGGGGCCGATTGCATGTGCAATGAGTTGTCTTGAGGCTTCCTTGTGGCGTCCGAAGGCGAGCAAATCCCATACTCCGCCGCCAAAATCAGCACCGCCGAGTAACGAATATGCAATGAAGGTTAGGGCCATTACGATGGCCGACAGGTTCTCTATTTGCATGGATCATACCCGGCAGTGAGAGTTGTTTCTCGGAATTGTCGTCTCATAATAATAAAAACGGTAAGGGCCAGAAAACAGTAGACCAGGAAAAAGACAGCGCACGGAACGGCGAGTCCCGGCATGGGGGTAACCACTTCCGATACCTTATAGATTTTTGAGAGTGCCCAAGGCTGTCTGCCGATCTCAGTCACCATCCAACCTGCTTCGAGCGCCAAAAACCCCAGGGGGCCCGCACCGACAATGGTGACTAACAAACGTGGGGATCCAATCAAAGTTCTCTTTTTCCAATAGGTCCAAAGACACCAAACACTCGCCAGTGCCATGTACATTCCAATGAGCACCATAAGCTGAAAACAAAGATGGGGAATAAGAAGGGGCGGCTGCTCCTGCGGTGGAAAACTATTAAGCCCCTTGACCTGTGCGTTAAAGTCGCCATAACCCAGGAAACTGAGAAGGCCTGGAATTTCGACAGCGAAGCGTGTTTTTCTTTCCTGGGCATCGGGAATGCCACCCAGTCTTAGAGGCGCTCTTCGTTCTGTTTCGAATTGTCCCTCCATAGCAGCAAACTTAATGGGTTGTGTGTTTGCCACACTCTTAGCTGTCCAGTCACCCACTAGGATTTGGAGCAGTGCCATTGGGATAGCCAGAGTGAGAGCAATAGAGAATGCTAATTGATGAAATTCAGTTGCTTTTCCTTTCAGTAAGGCAAGCGCATGAACGCCGGCCACAGCAAAGCCGGTAGCTGCGTATGCCGCCACTAACATGTGTGCGGTCTGGACGAGCCACGTTCTTGAGAACATAGTTTGAAGAATGCTAACTTTGGTGAATGTGTCCGAAGTTGGGTCGAATTCAATTCCGCCTGGACAATTCATCCATGCATTGACCATCATGACAAAACCAGCTGAAGCAGCTCCGGACAGTGCAATCACTATTCCCGCTAACAGGTGAGCTCTTTTGGAAATGCGATCCCAGCCATACAGATACACGCCCAAAAAAATGGCTTCTGTAAAAAAGGCAAAACCTTCGAGGCTGAATGGAATTCCCACGATGGGCCCAGTCTTTTCCATGAATTTCGGCCAAAGTAACCCAAGTTCGAAACTGAGCACTGTGCCGGAGACGGCTCCCACTGCAAAAAAAATCGCCGTTCCTTTTGCCCAGCGTTTGGTTAACTCTCTTGCGGCTTCATTTCCTCGTCGCAGCCAGATGATCTCCGACATTGCCATCAGGACGGGCATGGCAATGCCCACAACTGCAAAGATAATATGAAAGGCGAGACTGTAACCCATTTGGATTCTGGCGAACAATAGGTTGTTCACAGGTTCACCCTCTCAGGCCCCCCATCGCAGGCCCCCCATCGCAGGCCACCCTCGCAGGATCAAGCGCTAATCCAGCAATTCCCTTGGATAGGTTGATTTTGCTTCCTGGGCCTCTTTAAGGTTAATGACCGCTGAAACAAAGGGTTCCCTCTCCGAAGATTGCGCAAGAACAATACCGTTTGGATTAATGATCCAGCTGGCGCCGCCAAAATCATTTTTCCCCGGAGTCGCCGAATTCGCCGATAAAGAAAAACACCCTCCAACGATAGCCGAGGCCTTTCCTGCGACGATCCATTTGTCGACCGTTTTTCTCTCGGTTTTTCTTGGATTAATGAGCAGCTGGCATCCCTGATGCATTCCATACTGGCGTGAATGCTGAAAAAACCACAGGTCGCTGCAAATGAGAAAACCAGCAGTAAAAGCGTCTGTCTTGGCGGCTTTAAATTCTCCTGATCCCCGGTGATACCACGATCGTTCCCAAACGCCTTCGCTTTCAGGAAGATGATACTTATGATGGCAGAAAAGGTACCCTTTTTCTTTGTCCCAGATAAAACCTTCGTTTAGACGCTTACCACTTTTGTTAACCGGCCGGCTGGCAGCGATCATGGCAGGTGCGAGCTCAACCAATCGTTCCAACCATTTTTCTTGGTTTTTGACCGCGCGATCCCATAGTTCTTGATTAAAATTGCGAGTCTCCGGTAACCATTTATCAAACGCCATTTCAGGAAGAACGACCAAATCACTTCTTTCCTTTTTTACATAGCCCACTAGCTCGTCCCATTGTTCAGCAAATCGAGTGGGTTCGTCCTCCATCTCGCAAACAGTCACTTTGAGTTGTTTTTCCATAGGCTCCTCATCCAATATTTATCGAATACTAGCCATACCATAAGGATTTGCAAGCGTTCAAAAGAAGAATGGCACCTAACTCTTTCAAGCTAGATGCCATTCCATGTAGTTACAGGAGATCCTTCGGCTGCGCCTCAGGATAAATTTTGTCGGGTGAAACCCGACAAAATTTAACTATTGTTCCATTTCGATCCACTTTCGCAGATTTTCAGCTTTCTCAGTACCCGCTGCCCAGACAACTTTGTGGTTATCTTGACCGGTGGCTTTCAGGTAGAGCTTGCTCTCCTGAGGTTTTCCAGCAACGATCATTTTCTTGGCATCTGTATAAGTGGGTGCCGGGTTTGCATGGCAGAGTTTGCAGAACTTATTGATGTTCGGTCCGACGTTCTTGTTGAAGAAGTCCTCTGCTTCGGAGTTTGTGATGTATGAATAACTCTCCACGGAAAGACCCGACGCGTCTTTTTGCGCAACGTCCTTACCGCAAGAGCTGAGAAGTACAACGACTAAGAATGCTAACAGATATGCGACCTTCATATTTGCCCCCATCATGTTAGTAAATTCCAAAGGGAATTTATGTTTGCATGTCGCACCCTATTGAATGCTCGAAGTTCTCGTCAAATAAATTTCTTGGTTCGAGTGGCGCTGGAGCGTCAATACAATTAATTCCAGTACATTCTGCAATGTATTATGGTGGGCAGATAATCAATTTACAGAACGAAAAAATATCGATGTGACTGTTCTGTGACACAAGCCTTGGGCAAGGAGTCTAGTGACTTGGAGATTCGTGAGGTTGATTGAGATAAGGAATGGCCAATTTTACAAGGAGCGTAAAGACCAAAAATCCAACCGAGAAAACACCTGCTGCAACCCGATACTCCGTGAGGCTTGGAGAATAGACGTAAATCTCTCCCAGCGTGTCAGGGGTGAGGCCAGGAATGACTAGTCCCATTCCTTTCTCGGTATAAACACCAAAGAAAATCAGCAGGCATCCAAGGTTCATGGTGTAAATGTTGTGCCTGGTTCTTGGAATGAGGAATAATAAGAAAGCGACAAGGCTCGCTATCAGCGCGGGCCACATGAAGTAATGAACCTGAGTCTTCCCGGCTACGGAAAAAAACAGAACGTGTGTATAAATGAGATGTTCAGTGTTTGAATAATATTCCTTGAACATTTCCGCACCGAGCAGAAACAAATTAATAAACATTGCATAGGCCATCAGCTCGGCGACTTTTGCTAAAGCGGCATCTCGAATTTTAAGCCCCGTCATTTTTCGCAGAATTTGAAACAGAATCAGCAAGACCGCAGGTCCCGAACAAAAGGCAGATGCCAGAAACCTTGGGGCAAGAATCGATGCATTCCAGAATGGTCGTGCCGCCATGCCGTTGTAAAGGAAGGCCGTCACAGTATGGATCGAAATAGCTGCAGGGATCGACAGGAGTACCAGGGGCACTAAAATCCATTGTTTGTAGTGCCTGCCCGTGTGTCCACAATAAAGAATGTAAATCACGATGACGAGATTGAGGAAAAAATAAAAATTTAAAACCAGGATGTCCCACGCCAGTAAAGAGAGGGGAAAATTGGGTGTTCCTATAAAGGGCAGCAAATGCAGCACGCGATCGGGCCGGCCAATATCGACCGATACAAAAAGAGTGCACATGACGAGCGCGCTCACGGCTAATAGCTCACCAAGAAGAACCACTTCCTTTATGGGTTCCCATTGGTAGATGTAAGCCGGAATCACTAACATCACCGCTGCAGCAGCAACGCCAACCAGAAAAGTAAAGTTGCCGATATAGAATCCCCAGCAAATAGAATCCGTCATGTTGGTGACCATCAACCCCTGGGAAAGTTGGTCGACATATGCAATGAGCCCTGAAATGATGAGTACAACCAAGAAGACCATCCAGGTCCAGTAGTAGCGACCGCCTTTAAGCCATAAGGAGAAACACGTCTTTAAGAATTGAAGGATATTTCCCATAGTTCACATAGAGTAGAAATAGAAAAATTTGGGGTGGGTTGCCAGTTCATTTTTTAAAATGAGCACCCTTTTGTTTTCAATGAGATAGCGAATTTCGCTTTCCGGATCGAGTAAATTGCCGAATTTTCGTGCGCCTACCGGGCATATTTCCACACAGACAGGGTACAAGCCCTTTCGGGTACGCTGGATGCAAAACGTGCATTTTTCCACAACCCCTCGCGATCGGGGTCGATTTCCGAGGTAGTGCATGCTCGGGTTAAAATCTGCCGGTTCGAGTTTTGGCTCTGCCCAGTTAAAATGCCGTGCTCCGTAGGGGCATGCGGCCATGCAGTAGCGACAACCGATGCACCAATTATAGTCAATGACGACAATCCCGTCGGGTTCCGACCACGTTGCTTTGGTTGGGCAGGCTTTTACGCAAGGCGGGTTCTTGCACTGTTGGCAGCCGATGGGTACATAGAAATGTTCGGGCCGCGGTACCTTGCATTGAGCATCGGTATTGTTCTTTTTATCTTCTCTATACAGGGGATACTGAGAAAGCGGGTCCGAAAGAATTTCTTTCTGTGCTGAGTTTAAGTTCGATTCCTTGCCGGCGGATGGGCAGTAATAAGGATTTGCTTCCGCAAAGTCAATGCCCGCCTCTTTCGGAAATTCGATCACTCGGATCCAATGAATAGCGGGTTCACGCCCTTGGTTGTTTTCCTTCACGCAAGCGTGGACACATCGACGGCACCCAATGCAGCGGGAAATATCCAAGCCATAGCCAAATAACACGTTCTTCATGGCGGGGCTTGTATCAATGCTTCCGCCCTTACCAAATTTTTTCTCGTTTTCCTTTTCCAGCCGTCTCAAAACTTTTTGGAGATCCTCTCCTGATAGTTCTGTAAAATGCTTCTGAAGAAAAGCTTCAATGTCTTCTTTGCTGCAACCTGCAAATAACGTTGAGAGACTGAAACCAGCTAAGACGGTACCCGCTGAACTACTCAGAAATTCCCTACGACTGATTTCCGACCGAGTAGAGTCGTTCATGGGATTGGGCCTCCTATCAAAAAGGGTTTTGACTCGGGAGGCACCGGAGCGGGAAAGGGCGAAATGGGCTTAATCCTTGGGGAGTGGGGATTATGGCAATGAACGCACAGAAAATATTTTTTGTTGCCGTCCCAGCTTCCAGTGCGCTTGCCATGAACGCCCGCTTTCCAATCTCTGAAAGTGGGGCCATGGCATTGCCCACAGAGACGGTAGGACTGCGCAAACTCAACCAACTCCCCGTTCGCAAGTCTCAGCTTATCCCGGTCTGAGGGGTTGTGGCAGTCAAGGCACCAACGATTTTTTTCAGCGTGCTCGAGTACGATATGGGTGTGCTCATCCTTAAGTTGTCGACGTTTAGCGTTGAGCTCGAGAGCAGCATGGCAATTCGAGCAAGGAAAAATACCTTCGCTGAACGGTGGGCGTGGCACCTGAACCTGTTGAGTTGCCTGGCTTAGGTTATAACAGAACAGAATGGCAATAATGGCCGGCCCATAGAGACGATCGCGTATGCTCATGATATTTAGAAAACCCCAATCGCGTTATTTTGTATAAGATTGTGCATCAAAGTAAAGCAGATTATCAAACAAGCTACAGATCGTTGAGAAAAAAATGTGCAAAGATGATACTGTAACAAAAAATTTTTGACGGTCGGCAAAAAAGGTGATTTTTTTACTAACTTTAATGTGGGATGCCTTTCAGGCGGGAGAAAGAGGAATGAAACATTGCAAATGGGCAGCAGCGCTCATAACCCTTTATGGATGGCTTTTCTGTCAGGTGCCTGCGTTTGCGAGTAATGGGTGTGTGGATTGCCACAAAGATGAAAAGTTCAAGGTGCAAAACAAATTGCTCTACGATTACTACAAAAACTGGGAGAACTCTCCACATGAGATTGCCAACGTGAGCTGTGTCGATTGCCACGGAGGGAACACGAAGACTCACGATAAGGTTGAGGCGCATCTGGGCCTTCTTCCTCAATCAGATCCCAAAAGTCCGGTCTACTACAAAAACATTCCAGCGACCTGTGGAAGATGTCACTC
>JACQOU010000132.1 GCA_016207775.1 Deltaproteobacteria bacterium | reverse complement strand
CCTATGGCCTCTATCTTATCCATATGCCCGCATGGTGGTTAACTTGGGAGACGGCTTTCCGTTTTCATCTTTCCCGTCCATACCAACTTGGTTTTTACCTGCTCGTCCTGGGAGTGCTGGTTGAAGCCTCTTACCGGCTTTTGGAGCAACCGTTTATCCGGTGGAGCCACCGGATCACCGCTCCTGCTCCGTCAGCGCAGACCATCGAGCCACTCAGTTTGGCGGCCTGAATAAATAGGCCGTCCTCAACCGCTTGGAAGTCAAGCACGCCATGACCAAAACAACCGATGCGAAGATTGCCAAGGAATTAAGCAACGAAGTCAATTGCGAAGGGGCCATCCCATCATTCCCCAAAAAGCGAACGAAGAAAATGATAAGCCCAATAAACTCGCCAAGACAAAGCGCTATCGCCAACCGATAGGTCAGCGGACCCGGCTTAATCAGAAAGGCAAACAAAAGAAGGTTTACAAGCCAACCATACTCAAACCCAGAGACGGATTTCTTTGCCAAAGCAGCTGCCACAGCAGGAATGACGAACTTAAGGCTAAGGGTAAGACAGCAAATACCCAAAATACCAAAAGCGAGATTTCTCACCACTACTGCCGGCTCGCATGAGGAGTTTTTTGCTGTCATCCCAATCCACCATCCCACTGCGAAGATTGGGAAAAAAGTCCGCACGTAATAAAACCAAGGCCCATTCGAAAAATAGACCCACCGAGAGGGGTATTCGGAAAGGACATCATTCATCAGAAAAACATGGAAAAACACGGCCGCAGCCACAATCGTGGAAAAATAGGAGTGCTTACGCGTTTTTTCATAGAGAAGCGAGCCAAGGATTACAGGAGGAATCGTCACCAGAATAAGTTCGTGCCAATCGTCGACTCCTTTTACGCCTCCCCAGAAATAACAAAATGAAATCAGCACCGGGACAAAAAGAGCAAGCGCAACCAAGGTTCTCTGAGTGATTGTCGTCGATGGTTTGAACTGTGCATGGACGAGGGTGGCAAACGGCCAAACCAGTACCATTTGCACCAATACCCAACACATCAACAAATAGAGCGCAAGCCTAACCGCCGTGAATGGTACACCTTGAGAAAACGTACATAGATTCAGAATACCTGCAAGCGGGAGGTAACCAAACAACAGAAAAAACGCAAAAGCAGTTCGTCCCCACGCAAAAGATGGCTGATCATTTATCTCGTCGTTCTCAATGTCTGGTCGTGTAAGTGCCCCCATGGAGCCAAGTATACTGGGACGGGCCTGTAGAGTGCAATCATCTAGTCGTTAAGCAGAGCAGGAGGGGGTTCGAGTTCACAAAGTATCCGGTGAGCGGCATCCATTTCAAAACTATTGACCCCACTACCATCTACCGGATGCAAATTCTGGCATTTCATGGAGAGGCCAAATTTTCGAACGTCAATCAGATCAAAGGTCAGCGAGCAGGAACTCGACTTATCCCGCAATCGCTGCACTGTCCATTTGTCTCCATCGATTCCTAAGTCTCTATCTGAAAACCAGACTTGGCCCATCTCGGCTGGTTGTGGGTCGGTTGTCTGAATGCGATTTGAAAGAAAAAGTTTAAGCGTCTTTTGTGCCTGAAGCGTCTCGAAATGTCGTATAAAATTACTTATGGATACTTGAAGCCGATTAGGAATCGGTCTCTTCCCAACCTTCGCCCCGAGGAAAATATTCAAGTCACCCTGCGGACTCAGCAAACAAGCTGCGGATGGCCATTGATATTCGTCGGTCTGATCCTTAAGACGAACGTCCGCTAGACTAACTGCACTCACCACAACCACAACCACTAGCCATTTCTGCATGTTTGGAATCCTATTAATAGGTGCCTAATATACAGCAAAATGGCCCATAGCGTCAATACCGTCTATACAAATGCCACTGTATAAACACTAGTCAAACATTAAGACAATAACCGTCATTCGGCCGGTTAGCCCCTTATTATTATTGAATAAAAACATGTCATATCTTGGAACAGTGGTTGCAGTTGCAAGCATCAGGGAGGATGCGGGAGTCGGGTTAAAGGGATGCGGCACAGAACGCTCATAGCGATTATTCTTGTGATTTGCCAACTCAGTCTACCTTCAGTCTACGGACAGGACCCTCTTCCCATTGCTTTGGTTGGGAAGGGTGCACCGGGAGCAGGACAGGGAAACAAACCCGAACAAGTGCTCACGCTCAACGAAAACTCGTTCACGATGCTCCTGAAAACCGCCTATGAGCTTGGAAATTTGGCTGGAACGTTCGTCCCCTGGTATCTGTTGGCGATAACGGTCACGATCAAAAAAGGGCTTGGTATTCCGTTCGATTGGATAAAGGCCGCCAGGGATAGAAGCGATATTGCACGCAAAATTCACGGTGAAGAGACAACAGAAAAAGCGATACGAAATCTTCGGTTATCACAAACCGCTCACGCCCAAATTCTTGAGCCCGTTGTGGCAGCCCAGGAAGAAACAGCAAAACGTTTGCAAACAAGAATTGAGGAAGCCCGGAAATTGGCGGACTCGACAGAACCATTACGACAAAAAGGGGAACCTTTTCCAACCACGTTCGAGGGTTTAGACAAGTGGGTCGAAAGGAATAAGAGCCAGCTCGACACCCCCTGGGTAAGGCTCTATCAGGCTGAGCGAGGGTTTGCTGACCGCCTCTTTGGACAAGAGGTGACCAGTGGAGAGTTAAAAACTTTTTCCCCAAGAGCTGAAAGCCATGTGCGCCAGATTCGCGAGTCGCAAGCCAGGCAAGAGGGTGAATGCGATGGGATTCTGGCCGGCTACTCGGGGGCTGATCAGGAGGCGCTTCGCAAGATTCGTTTTCGCAATCTGTTTAGCAAGGATAACGTTTACGCAAAGCCCACTTGGGATACAGTGCTTTTAGCTATCGGGATCGGCTCCTGGTACGGCATTGATCGACACGTTCGCAAGCGCTATGGCGCATCTCCGCATCGAGTAATTTTCGATGCTGTGGATCGAGCCGTCGTGACCAATCGGGCAAAACTGGACAGTGGCGCCCAGCTTAAGCTATCCACCGATCCTCAGATTCAGAAGTTTGTTACACTCACTTTCCAGGTTCTCGGAAAAAAGGAAAACATCGAAGCTATTGCTGAGAACGTCAAGAAAAAGTGGAAAGAAAAGTATGGCAAACTTTCAAAGGCGGACGCCGAAGCCATCGACAAGGAATTTAAGATATTGGCCGACAACAAGACACTTGAAATCGCTCTTGAAAAAGCGATGGACCAAGCTGCTCGAAAAACCATTAGCCCAAGTTACCTTCCCGAACAAATCGTGTCGCTCGTGAGTAACAAAGACCCTTCCTTTATAAGAGTCTCCTTACGCCCATTTATCAAGGAACTGATCATTACGCTGCTTGATAACTTGATTGATATCGCAAACGACAAGGCAACCGATTTCATCGATAAAGAAGTACGCGATAGGCTGCGTGATGAACTTCTCTATGCCTTTGAAGGAAAAATTGGTCCGCCCACTGGCCCAGTACCACCGGCTCCGGCCGTACCGGCCAGCACGCCAACCAGTGATACGGGCAAACCGGCGCCAACCAATAGTACCGCGGCCACTCTTGCCTCCCCTGCCCTTGCTGGAATGATCACTAAGCCGTAAGGACTGTATTAAGATAGCTTAGGGTGTCCTCGCCACCCGAAACCCAACCAGATTGAAGGAATTACGTGGGCCGAAGTGATATCGGTGTGCGGCTCGGCCCAGTTCAGCGTTGTCGAGGAAGTTCGCGCCACGCACCACGCGCTGATCCAGGCCAGAGGTATTCAGGCTCGAAGTATTCGCTTGCTGACTGGCAGAACTGGGGCTTTCAACATAAATATCCTCAGTCCACTCGGAAACATTTCCATGCATATCATAGAGACCAAAGGCGTTTGGTTTAAGAACAGCAACCGGATGGGATCGGTTATCCGAATTATTCGAAAACCAAGCATAGCCCACTAACTCTTGCTCGTTATCGCCGAATGAGAATCGCGTGCGCTTGCCTCCCCTTGCTGCGTATTCCCACTCTGCCTCACTCGGTCGACGATACTCTCTGCCCTGGTCGAGCCGATTCAACTTTTCAAGATATTCAGTGATATCGTGCCAAGACACATTTTCTACGGGATGATTGGGTAAAACTTTTGTTTTGGTCCCATCGCTCAATCGAATTTCGATAGCCGCAGGCCCGTCCTTAAAATGTGAGGGATTGGGTTTATCCATAACTAACACCCATTGGGCTTGGGTCACTTGGGTCACACCCATTGCAAAATCTTTAGTGAACTGGATTGCATGACGCTCTTCGTTTGGCCAACGTCCGCTCTCACCCGGTGGACTACCCAGGAATGCTCTTTTGGGCTCTGGGAATTTGAACGCCACAAATTCGAAGCTTTCAACCGTCAAGTCGGCAAAGGCATCTGCTGACATGCGCGTTCTCGCGAGATCCCTAAAGACTAAAGCACTCGTCGTGTTGCCAAGTTGGCGTTTGACGTCCTGCTGAACCTCCTTTGGCAGATAATCAAAAAGACGATCAAAGTCCTTAGATACGACATGCGCTCTAAGGTATTCAGCCTTCAGCTTCCAATCTTCTTTGGGATTAGAAAGCCAGCTATGCTCACTCTCCTTGTAGGATTTCATTCCTTGAGCAGCGATGTCTTCCACTTTGCTTATTGCACGAAGGATGGAGTAGTCCTCGGATTTGTTCTTAAGCATTTGTCTTGCGAAACTTCGCGCCCAAGCATTGGAACTATGAAGATTCGTTAATACCTCTGCGGCCAATCGAGTGGGACTCACCACGCTTTCGCAATGGGCATTTATTATCGCCTCTTTCACACCATCACTGACGGTGCCTAGAACCCTTGTCGCAGCAACTCTCACCGCAACATCCTCCAGTTCCTCCGCGCACCCAGCGGATAATCGGCCAGGCACAACTATCCATAGAAAAAAAACGAGTAATGCGACCCGGATATGAATCATTTATTAAAACTTATCGAAATGCCGGGAATTTGGAAAGCTGTGTTTTTACCGAAACCCTCAGCTGGCTATGACAAGCTTTCCTTTCACATGATGCTGTTCGGATAGCTCATGCGCTAGCTGAATCTGTTCCAATTTGAACGTCTGCTGGATGTGGGGCTTGAGTTTGCCCGCATTCATCAAGGCCGCTAATTCGTCCAAGTCATTTGCTCGGCATAGCCAAAGTACTTTGGCTCTTCTTAAGGAATAAAACGGCAATGTGACTTGAGAAAAAACGGAACTCACATTGGGCACTGTGGAAATGTATATCCCCTTCTTCTTAAGGATGGCTTTACAGCAACCAAAGGAATGCGCCGCAACCGTATCGAAGACAAGATCAAACTGCCGGTGATCTGCAAAAATATCAGTTGTTTGATAATCAATCGCCCGCTGCGCTCCAAGGGTCAAAACCCATTCAATATTCTTTTGGCTGCATACTGCCGTTACATTCGCCCCCAACACTTTGGCCACTTGGACAGCAAAATGGCCTACCCCTCCGGCAGCCCCTATAATGAGTACGTCCTGCCCACCCTTCAGTCTCCCCCTATCACGCAAACCTTGCAAAGCGGTCAAACCAGCAATCGGAAGGGCGGCAGCTTCGGAAGGCGTTGCGGAAAGGGGCTTAAGAGCCAGCGCCTTTTCATCCGCAAGCGCGTACTGGGCATAAGCCCCAGCACGCATAAATGGCGTCATTCCAAATACCCAATCACCGACTTTGAAACGATGGGCTGAGACTCCAGCCGCCACCACCTCGCCGCACACGTCAAAGCCTAAAACATATGGAAACTTTGGCCACAGCAAAAAACGAAACATACCATTACGGATTTTCCAATCGACTGGGTTGATTGAACTGGCATGCACTTTCAAAAGATATTGGCAGGCACTGGGTGTAGGATTGGGCAGCTCCGCAATTCGAAAATTCTTGGCCTGGCCGAATCGATCAATGACTGCTGCTTTCATGAACTGACCCTACCACCACACCATAGGACAAGCCAAAGCATGCTTTCTATCAACAAGCGTCTCGAAAACCGCTAGCAAAGCCGATTCTAAGCACAGTGCAGCGCATCGATTTAGCAAAATGCATTAGAAACTTAAAGCTGTTTGCCAATAGCTTGGAAGAGCGCCGTGCTGGCTGCCAAGCGGAGACCTGAATTTTTCAAAACCTTAAAAATGAAGCAAGACCACGAAGAACGAGGAACTTAGCAACTTATCCACAGACTGTGGATTAACAGAACAACCTTTTAGATATATTCAACTATATGCAAGAT
>JACQOU010000135.1 GCA_016207775.1 Deltaproteobacteria bacterium | reverse complement strand
ATTTAAATTATTGAATTTTTTATCGGGGCGACTGGAATTGAACCAGCGACCTCTTGCACCCCAAGCAAGCGCGCTAAACCCCTGCGCTACGCCCCGGTGTCTGAAAACATAGCATTACTCATGATTGGAGGCATCTGTTTTTCCAAGCTTCCGAGCAGAAGCCACGTTTTTAGCTAAAGCATTCCTGGGTTCGATTTGGCGAGGTGAATAAGCTCCTTGAGTTCATGTGCGAGTTGCTTAAGGGATTGCCGTTGTTTCTGGCGAAACTGGTCTTCGACACTCGCCTGTTTTCTCAGTTCTTGAAGTTTTTTCTTTGCTCCATTGATACTGAACTTTTCAACGTAGAGAAGCTGTCTGATTTTCAAAAAAAGCTCCATGTCCCTACGAGAGTAGGCTCGGTGCCCGCTTCCGGCTTTCATCGGTCTTATCGATGGGAATTCAGTTTCCCAATAGCGAAGTACATAGGGCTCCACCTTAAGAATTTCAGCGGCTTCACCTATTCGAAAATATTCTTTGGCCTCAGGGAGTTCGACTGCTGAAACCGCTTGGCCCGCTGGCCGGGGCGGCTTAATTGCTGTTGGTTGTGATTCAGCATCGGCGATGGTTTCAGAGAGATCTTTTTGATAAAGAGCATCGAGTATAAATTTTGTGGAAATTTTCTCAAAAGGTCTGGGTAATTCGGGAGAAGAGCAGGTCGTATCTTCCATGAATGCCCCCTTTTCGCTCATTATAAGGAAGCATCGGCAAAAAAGGTACCAAAAGGTTAGTGCTGGTTAGGTGCGCAGTTGGGCTCCGTGCTTTTCGGCAAGGCTTTGTGTGATTTTTTCACGCAGTTGATGTGCCTCTTCATCCAGAAGGGTTCGCTCCGTGGTTCCCAGGCTCAAATGAAACGCCAGGCCCTTCTTGTCTTGAGGGATTTTTTCACCTTCGTAAACATCGAACATTTCCAGCCCGGCGAGCAAATTGCCCCCGACACGGCGGATCGTATCAACCAGAGCATTACAGGTGATATGTTTGTCTACTAGCAGAGCAATATCAAATTCAGAAGTTGGGAAACGCGAGGGCGTTTTAAAACGAACGGTGGTTCGTTCGAATTTTTTCAGCGCATCCAAATTAAGTTCAAATAATACAACTGCTTCATCGGTTTCAAGCAGTGTGGAGCGTATATAGGGGTGTATTTCGCCCAAAATTCCAATTTCTCTGAGCCCAAGCTTAATCACCGCACTGCGATTTGGGTGAAAAAGCTGGTGATTCTTTTGCGGCTCGAAAGCCAAAAAAACCGTTGTTAGCTGTCGGACCAGACTTTCCAATATTCCCTTGGCAGTATAAAAATTGACGTTATTTTGCTGAGTATTCCAGCTCCTGGGGTGAGTACTTCCGGAGATTAAGCCGGATACAAAAGTTGTTTCTTTAACCCCAGTCTCCTCCTGGGCATCCGATAAATAAACTCTGGCCACCTCAAAAAGCTTTTGATTCTTAACTTTCCGGTTTTTGTTATAGAGGTATGTTTGAACAAGAGACGGCAAAAGAGTATTGCGTAACACCTTCATTTCTTCGCTGATAGGGTTGAGGAGCCGAACCAGGGTGTTCCCGCCATTCCCAAAGTTTTTCAGATTCGCCTCTGAGGTGAAACTGTAGTGAATCGCCTCACGTAATCCTAAGTTAGCAAGACTCTGCCTTGCCCTGTTTTCAAAATCGATTTGTCCTTCATCGAACCGGTCGTAAGTGGCGGGAGAGATCGCAAAATGTTGAGGAATGGCATCGTATCCAATGATGCGCGCAATTTCTTCCACAATATCCACCGTCTCTCTGAGGTCCAGGCGGAAACTAGGAATTCGAACTGATAAAATGTTGGTGGATTTCTTGTGAGAGCTGATGCCAATCTCTTCCAGAACCTCTGCCGCTTGCTCGGATGTCAAATCATACAATCCAGTGAGCTTACGCACATCGCGCATATCTGCAGCAATGGTGAGTTCCCTGATTGTCGTTTCGTTAGTGTCAATGGGTGGATGATAAACGTTACCACCGAAACTGTCTCTGAGTAGAGACGCAGCACGCTCACTGGCTGCTGCCACTCCAACAAGATCCACACCCCGTTCAAAACGTTTGGATGACTCGGTATGAAGACCAAGCCTTTTGGTTGTTTTTCGAATCTGTTCAGGCAGAAAGGCTGCGCTTTCAAGGACGATAGAAGTGGTATCTTCCGCTATTTGCGAGTTAAGGCCACCCATGATTCCCGCAAGTGCGATCGGCTTTTCACCATCCTGGATGAGGATATCCCCCTCTTTCAATTCCAGGCGTTCTCCACTCAATAACGTGAAGTCCATCGGCGCCTTGCAGGCAGACACGCGAATAGTTCCCGACTCAATCTTTCTTAAATCAAAAGCATGTAACGGTTGTCCATATTCGTACATGACGAAATTGGTAATA
Source organism: Deltaproteobacteria bacterium (assembly GCA_016207775.1). Classification (GTDB taxonomy): domain Bacteria; phylum Bdellovibrionota; class FAC87; order UBA2466; family UBA2466; genus JACQOU01. The sequence goes on along the minus strand of JACQOU010000135.1, from coordinate 6,129 downwards.
TCGACAATATTGTTCACCGAGCGGATGCCAACTGATTGAAGCCTTTGTTTGATCCATTCGGGACTCTCAGCGACCTTCAATCCATCGATCACACGGGCGACGTACCGTGGGCATAACCCAGGGTCATCCACCTCAACTTTTACAATGGCAGACGTTCGATGCGGAGAGATTCGAAACCGAGCTGGCTTTGCCTCTCTCAGTTTGGTTCGAATTAAAGGAGCTATTTCTCTTGCCAATCCGAGCACGCTGAGACAGTCGGGCCTATTGGGTGTGAGCTCAAACTCAAGAACGGTGTCGTCGGAACCAAGCAGCTGAGCTAGAGGCCGGCCAATTTGGCTATGCTTGGGAAGCTGCAAAATTCCCTGGGAATCCTGCGAAAGGTTCAATTCTTTTCCAGAACAAAGCATGCCGTGTGAATCCACCCCACGAAGGGTCGTATTCTTTATTTCAAGATTTCCAGGTAAAACAGCCCCCTCCACTGCCACTGGAACGATATCACCTTCGCTGATATTTTTTGCTCCGCAAACAATCTGGAGCCGAGGAGCATTTTCGCCCTCAGAGACGACGACCCATGTGACCGATAATCGATCCGCATTCGGATGTTTTTCAATTTTTTCAATGCGACCGGCAACCACATGTTCCAACCCAATAGCAGGACGCTTGATGGAAGAAACAGCCAAGCCTCTCATCGTCAGTTGCTCTGCGAGCTCCTTGGGGTCCAAGCGGACATCGCTCTTAGCGAAATAGTCTTTCAGCCAGTTCAATGACAGCAACATTAAAATTGCTCCAACATTCGGTAATCATTTTCGAAGAATGATCTTAAGTCTTCTATGCCATATTTCAGCATGGCAATGCGCTCAATTCCCATGCCGAAGGCAAGTCCCGTGTATCGATCAGGATCGTAGTTGACCGCCTTGAAAACATTCGGATGGACCATCCCACAACCGCAGATTTCCAGCCAGCCCGTCGACGAACACATCCGGCATTCGCGGCCATTGCCTTTACAAAGGACGCACTGCATGTCTACTTCGGCGCCGGGTTCAACAAACGGAAAATAACTGGGTCGAAATCTCAGAGGCCTAGCGCCGAAAATATTTTTTATGAAATATCCCAGCAGTCCCTTCAGGTCGGCGAGGGAAATGTCATGATCAACCATCAGCCCTTCCATCTGATGGAACATAGGCGTATGAGTGACGTCATAATCAGACCGGTAAACTTTTCCCACCGCAAGCACTTGTAGGGGGGGCTGTTTTGACTTCATGGTTCTAATTTGTACGGGTGAGGTGTGTGAACGCAGAAGGACAGGTTTGTTTATGTAAAAAGTGTCCTGCAAGTCGCGTGCTGGATGATGCTCCGGTGTGTTGAGTGCCTCAAAGTTGTAATATTCAAGCTCTACTTCAGGGCCGGACACAACTGAAAAGCCGATGCGCTTTAAGCAGTTGACCATTTGGTGAGTGACCCGGGTAATCGGATGCAGCGAGCCAGCCTCCAATGGAACGCTACCCGGCAAAGTCACATCGATGGGTTGCGACTTCTCAAGTTCTCTTTCGATCTGCAGCTTTCTAAGCTCGTTCTTACGAAGCGAGATTTCGCTTTCAAGTTCGTCTTTTGCTTTGTTGATTGTTGCGCCGAGTTCCCTGCGCTTCTCATCTTCCAAGTTCTTCAACTGATGAAGAATCGTAGTAATAAGCCCTTTTTTCCCAAGATAATGCACACGGAGCCGATCCAGCTCCTCAAGATCTTCTATTGAAGATATTCGTATCCGGGCTTCTTCCCGTATCCGTTGGATGTTATCAATCATGCAGCTTGCGGCCGCACAAGCTCCACAAGCTGAGTGAAATGTTCCGGATGTCTTGCGGCAATGTCAGCAAGTATCTTACGATCGAGCTCAACATTTGCCCTTTTCAGTCCTGAAATAAACTTTGAATAGCTCAGATTGTGGAGTCTGCAAGCGGCGTTAATCCTTATCTGCCACAGATAACGCATTTCGCGTTTCCGTGTCTTTCTGTCCCTGTACGCATAGCGGTCCGCCCGCTGGGTATACTCCCGCGCCACCTTGACAATTTTGTGTCCACTACCAAAAAAACCTTCTGCCCGATCGAGAATCTTCTTGCGTTTGATTCTGCCGGCAGGACCGCGTTTAACTCTAGGCATTTAATAAACCCATTAACGTTGAGATCCTTCGGGCCTAAGGCCCTCAGGATTTAGCTTACCAGCAGACGCCTAATCTCGCGGGCTTGGGTCTCATCAACCAAAGTCATCGTTCGAAGGCGCCTACCTCGTTTAGCTGACTTACAAGAGAGATTGTGGTTGTGATAGCCGCGTGCTCTGCGGACCTTTCCAGTCCCGGTTAATCGGAAGCGCTTTTTTGCGCTGGATTTTGATTTCATTTTCGGCATTCGCGAGTACCTACCTAAGTGCTTCCAGTTCTACTACTAGCTGGAGCCTGAGTCTCTCTTTGAACGTTAGAAGGTTGGACTACCTGCTTTTCCGCCTTTTTGGCCTTTGGATTTGGCGCAAAAACTAAGGACAGAACCTTCCCTTCCATCTTAGCGTTCTGCTCCACAATACCCAAGTTCCCAACCATGTCAATAATTTGCTTGACCAGCGCGTGGCCCAGGTCTGCGTGGCTTGCCTCACGTCCGCGAAACCGTACCGAAACCTTAACCTTATCGCCTTCCTCCAGGAAGCGGAGGATATGTTTCACTTTATAGTCCACATCGTGAGTGTCTGTTTGTGGTCTAAACTGCACTTCTTTGAGAACCATTACCGCTTGGTTTTTCTTCGCCGCTTTTGCCTTTTTCTTCAGCTGATATTTGTATTTACCATAGTCAAGAATCTTGCAGACGGGTGGGTTTGCAGTGGGTGACACTTCGGCCAGGTCCAATCCCAGACTTTCTGCAAGCTCGATGGCTCGACGCGTTTCCATGACACCAAGCTGGTTACCGTCGGCTCCAATGACCCGGACTTCTTTTGCCCGAATCCTAAAGTTAATCCTAATGTTATCGTGACCTGATGGGCTTCTTGGATTAATGGTTTATCCCTCCTGATTGTTCGTTAAAAAATTCTCCAAATTTTTCCAAAGACAGTTCATTCAAGGTTTCGCCAGTCCATTTCCTTACCGATACAGTGCGGTGTTCTAGCTCGTTGTTGCCGATGACAATCATCAAAGGCACGCGGCGCAACTGGGCCTCCCGTATTTTATAGCCTAACTTTTCATTCCGAAGATCGCTTTCCACCCTGATTCCAAGGCTCCGGAAATGATTATAGAGTTCCTGGCAGTAAGTTTCCTGGGCTGTCGTGACATTGAGCACAAGCACTTGGATAGGAGAAAGCCAAAGTGGGAAATGGCCGGCATGGTGTTCAACCAGTATGCCTAAGAAGCGCTCGAGGCTTCCTAGGATTGCCCGGTGTATCATGGCGGGTCGTTTTGCCCGCCCATCACTGTCAACAAATTCTATTTGGAAACGTTCTGGCAGGTTGAAGTCCAGTTGAACGGTTCCTAGCTGCCATTGGCGTTTTAGACTGTCTCTGATGTGAAACTCAATTTTGGGTCCGTAGTGAGCACCTTCACCGGGGGCCAGAGAATACTCCTTCCCAGCTTCCTTCAGTCCCTCGGCAAGTACATGCTCTGCTCGGTCCCAAGTTTCCTGGTCACCCAAGCAGGACTCCGGGCGCGTAGCCAGTCTGACTTGCACTTCCTTAAATCCGAATTTGTCGTAAATTTCGTAGGTCTGGTGTATAGCAGCAATCACCTCTGATTTTACCTGGTCAGGGGTACAAAAGATGTGCCCATCGTCCTGGCTAAACGCACGTACTCTTAAAATTCCGTGGGTGGCCCCGCCCCTTTCATTGCGATGCAGTCTTGTGAATTCGGCAAACCTGACCGGTAATTCGCGATAACTTCTTTTGGTTGACGAATAAAGGAGCAAGTGGCCCGGACAGTTCATTGGCTTTAGAGCCATGGCAGCGCCCTCGGCATCATTAGCAAAGAACATATTTTCTTTGAAATGGTCCATGTGGCCACTGGTTTTCCAAATGCTGGTGTTCATCAGCTGAGGACAGATGACTTCGTGGTAACCCCATCTATCGACGTGCTTTCGCATGTAGTCCACAAGAAGGGTGAACATGACCGTGCCACCGGGAAGGTAAAATGGCATGGCGGGTGCTTCCTGCAGAAATGTAAACAGGCCAATTTCGGGGCCCAGTTTCCGATGATCTCGCTTCTTGGCTTCTTCCAGATATCGAAGATGATCGTCCAGCTGCTTTTGGGTCTGGAAAGCAGTCCCGTAAATGCGTTGGAGCATTTTATTTTTTTCGTTCCCACGCCAGTAAGCTCCAGCGACTGATAAAAGTTTGAACTTCCCTAGTCTACTTGTATTGGGAACGTGGGGGCCCCTGCAAAGATCAATGAAATTTCCTTGCTCGTAAGTGCTTACTTTCTCGTCAGTAATCTCTTCTATAATCTCGGCTTTGTAGTTTTCGCCGAGTTTCTTAAAAAGCGCGATAGCTTCGTTCTTGGGCAGCTCTTTTCGCTGAATCTCCAGTGCGCGTGAGGCAATTTCAGCCATCTTCTTTTCTAGCTTGGACAAATCTTCAGGGCCGAGCTGAACCGGACAGTCAATGTCGTAATAAAAGCCATCTTCTATGACAGGACCGATTGTGATTTGTGTAGTAGGATAAAGCTCTTTTATCGCTTGGGCCAGGCAGTGGGCTGTAGAATGTCGGATGACTTCAAGTCCCTCAGGGCTGTCTTGTGAAATAACAACCAGTGAGCAATCCTCCTCAATCGGAGTGCTTAAATCCACCAGTTTTCCACTTAACTTTGCAGCGATAGCCACCTTGGACAAGCGCTGACCGATTTCCTGGATAGCCTTGTGAATAGAAATGCCCTGCGGGTAGTGTTTCTGACTTCCATCAGGCAACGTGACGGCGACGGACTTCATGAGTTTAGAACACAATCAAGCAGGTTCATATATTAGGGTAATCGAATTATTTTTGGATAAGGAGCAACGAAGGGCAAATTTGATCATCAAACGTATTACATATTCGTATTTTTGCCCTAAATCAAGAATTAGATTTCTGATTATAAGGGAGTCAGCCATTTCTTGAATTTAGGTACTTCGCCACGCACGCATTTAAAAAACAAATCGTTGATTTCACGCGTAATAATGCCCGGCTTTCCGTCGCCGATTGGGTAGCGATCGACTTCCACTATGGGTGTAATCTCAACGGCAGTACCTGTGAAAAACAACTCATCCGCTAAATAAAGTTGATTTCTGGAGATTCTTTCCTCCTTCACCCGATAGCCCAGTTCTTCGGCAAGTTGCATGACAGACTCTCTTGTAATGCCTGGCAAAATAAAGCCAGTGGGAGGAGTAAACAGTGTTTTATCTTTTACCAAGAAGATATTTTCTCCCGAACCCTCTGCCACAAAGCCTTCTGGGTCCAAGAGCAAAGCCTCATCCAGCTTGTTTAATGTGGATTCTCTTCTGGCCAATGCAGAAGTAAGGTAAGCCCCGCCAGAAAACTTTGCGAATGGCATGGACGTTGAAACATCGGGCCTTCGATAAGTGGAAACCATCACACGGATTCCGTTTTGTTGCCCATCGCCCATGTACCTGCCCCATTCCCACGCAGCAATGGCGATAAGTACGCGCGGCTTGTCGGGCAGCTGAAGGCCACGGGTAATGTCATCAAAATACGCAAGAGGTCGAATGTAACAATCCCTAAAACCATTGGCACGGATGCAATCCACCGCAGCACGAGTAAAATCGGACACGGTGTAATGCGTTGTGGCATCAAGGGTCCGTATGGAATTAAGGAATCTTTTAAAATGCTCTTCTGCCCTGAAGATAGCTGCGCCACCCTGGGCGGTCTGATAAGAACGGATCCCCTCAAAAATCGCGGTACCATAATGAAGGCTATGGGACAGCACATGAACTTTCGCCTCCGAATACGGAACCAATTTCCCTTCCATCCAAATGACTTTGCTGATTGTGTTATCTTTTATATGCATTGCTTCCCCTGTTTCCCTTACTGGCCTACGCTTAGGCGTGGTTATTCCAGCAGAAGTACCATATAATAAATTTTTAGAATCACAATATTTTTTAACGGATAAAAATTCGT
>JACQOU010000131.1 GCA_016207775.1 Deltaproteobacteria bacterium | reverse complement strand
GCTGAGGGAAGATAAAAAATAATGAACGCTGCCGTCATTACTTTTCCAGGTTCCAATTGTGATGACGATCTTAATTTTGCGCTTAGAATTGCCGGATTCCAGGTCACCCAGCTGTGGCACAAGGATCATCCCGACCTAAGCCAGTTTGGCCTGGTCGCACTGCCAGGCGGGTTTTCTTACGGGGACTATCTTCGTTGCGGAGCAATGGCTGCTCTTTCTCCCATCATGGATGACGTGCGGACATACGCAGAAAAGGGTGGTTTTGTTCTTGGCCTGTGCAACGGTTTTCAAATACTGTGCGAAACCGGTTTATTGCCGGGTGCGCTTGCAAGAAACCTGTCTCTGAATTTTGTGTGTAAGGATGTCCTGCTTAAGATTAAGACGAACCAGTCGCCATGGACGTGCAAAGCAAAAGCGGGTGAGCTCTTGAGCATCCCAATAGCGCACGGAGATGGCCGATATGTCGTCGATGAAAGCACTTACAAGCAGCTCGTGGAAGCAAACCAGGTGCTATTGACCTATACAGATGCCACTGGCGAAGAAAACACAGAATCAAATCCCAATGGAAGCCATCACAATATCGCAGGCATATGTAATCAGAACAAAAATGTTTTTGGACTAATGCCTCATCCTGAACGTGCCACGGATTTAAGGAGTCGTAACGGAATGATCTTTTGGCAATCAATCCTTCACGCATTGAGCGAGAAAAAAGCATGAAGGCAATTCGAGATACTGACATTGTGACTGTCGAGATCGCCAAACAGCTGGGACTGTCGTCGCAAGAATTTTCTACTATCTGCAGCAAACTGGAACGTAAGCCCAACTATGCTGAGCTTGGAATTTTTTCTGCCATGTATAGCGAGCACTGCAGTTACAAATCATCCAGGAAATTCCTCAAGCGCCTTCCGACTACGGGTAAAAAAGTCTTACAGGGACCCGGAGAAAATGCGGGCATTGTGGGTATCGGCGGAGATTGGGGTGTTGCCTTTAAAATGGAAAGTCACAATCACCCCTCCTTTATTGAACCGTACCAGGGAGCAGCCACTGGAGTGGGCGGAATTTTAAGAGATATTTTTACCATGGGGGCAAGGCCGATTGCTTCCATGAACGGATTGTGTTTTGGTGCCTTTGATAATGAAAAAACTAAATTTCTGATCAAGGGGGTCGTCAAAGGCATCGGTGACTATGGGAATTGCATGGGAGTACCGACGGTAGCCGGACAGACTTTTTTTCATAGCTGTTATAATCAAAACCCGCTGGTCAATGCGTTTACCTTGGGCCTTGTCCACAAAGACAAAATCTTCAGAGGATTGGCTGAAGGAATTGGAAACCTGGTCGTCTACGTTGGATCTAAAACTGGCCGTGATGGTGTTCATGGAGCGACCATGGCATCACGAGAATTTTCCACCGAAGCAGAGCTGGAAAGACCTGCTGTTCAAGTGGGTGACCCTTTTACCGAGAAATTACTGCTGGAAGCAACGCTGGAAGCAATGGCTGCAGGACTCATCGTGGGCATTCAAGACATGGGGGCCGCCGGCCTTACCTCTTCAGCTTTTGAAACGGCTCATCGGGCAAAAACGGGTCTCCAACTGGAGTTAGACAGAATTCCCACTCGGGAAACGGGAATGAGCGCTTATGAGCTTTTGTTATCAGAATCTCAAGAGCGCATGCTGCTCATCACAACAGAAAGTTGTTTCCCACGGCTTAAAGAAGTTTACGAAAAATGGGACCTGCACGCAGAAACGGTGGGGCGCGTAGTGGAAGGCTCAAGGGTCATGATGACTTACCAGGGAACACAGGTAGTGGATCTCCCCGTGGAGCTGGTGACCGACCCACCTGTGACTGAGCGATCGCTCGTGGCTCCTTCCGATCTTCGCCAGCGATGGTTCTTGGATCGGAATCGCCTAATGATCTCTTCATTAGATGAAAAAATGAATGCAATCTTGCTTGATCCCAATTTTGCTGATGTAAGCCCACTGGCGATCCAGTACGACTCTATGGTGGGCAACCGAACAACGGGCGGCACCTATGACGATGCTGCCGTTCTAAGACTCCGTGAAGTGAGTGATCGGGAGCTGCAGCTTGCCCTCACCTTAGATTGCACCCCCCGAGTCTGCTGGCTGTGGCCACTGGAAGGCGGCAGACGTGCTGTGGCCGAGTCTGCTATTAATCTTGCGGTCCGCGGTGCCCATCCCATTGGTGTGACCGATTGCCTTAACTTCGGAAGTCCAGAAAATCCCGAAGTGATGTGGCAATTTGAGCAGTCCATCGAGGGGATTTCGTTGGCATGCGAAGCACTTCAAATTCCCGTCGTATCAGGCAACGTGAGCTTCTATAACGAAACGGATTCCAGACCCATCTACCCGACGCCTATGATTGGGATGGTTGGCTTGATTGAAGGCCGTCAGAAACTTCCTTCTTCCAGTTTCTTCAGTACCCAACTTGAACTGGCTTTGATCGGGCAGAAAGAGGGAGGACTGGGCGGCAGCGTGCTCGCAAGCCAATGGTTCAAGCGTGAATGCGGGAAACCAGAAGAAACGGACATGAAAACAGTTGAGCGGATAATTAAATTTTGTCAGAAGGTTTGTAAGCGCCGATTTTTAACTGCAGTTCACGATATATCCGATGGTGGACTCATCATTGCGGCACTTGAAATGGCCTTCCATTCTCCTTATGAGTGCATCGGCCTTGAGCTTTGCATTCCGCACGAAACTGACGTGGATCTCTTCCTTTTCGGTGAGGTTGTCCCGAGAGTACTCGTTGCCTACGATCCAACTGAGCGAACGGAAATTGAGAGCATTGCAGCTTCCTGTGCTATGCCGTTTACTTATATCGGACAAGCGACTGATTCTGGAGTATTTAGCATTTTGCAGGGCGGAGCGAATATTCAAAAACGCCCGCTCCTGGAGCTCAAAGAGCGGTGGAAACAAAAATGGAAAGGGTTTTTTAGTCAGGTCGAATAAATGTGTGCCATATTTGGAATAGTAGATCATCACGAAGCTTCTAGCCTTTGCTATTTGGGATTGCACTCTCTTCAGCATCGTGGACAGGAAGGCGCAGGCATCGTTTCTACCGACGGGAGCGAGCCATTTGCCTATCGCAAAAAAGGACATGTTTCTGAAGTATTCAGCAGCGGGACGCTGCACCGGCTGAAGGGAACTGCCGCTATTGGACATACTCGCTATTCAACAACTGGGGCCAACACAATGGCCAACCTTCAACCTTTGCTGATGAAAAGCGGCCTGGGATGGGTAGCGGTTTCTCATAACGGCAATTTAATTAACGCACCGACCATTACTGCGAATCTCGAAAAGCAGGGATCAATTTTTCAATCTACAAATGATACCGAAGTGATCATTCATCTGATGGCCCGATCAGGACAGCAAGAGATCAGTGAGGCGTTAATCCACGCTTTAAAATTAGTAGAGGGTGCTTATTCGCTTCTCGTGCTCAGTCGTGAGTCATTGATTGCTGTCAGGGACCCCTATGGTTTCCGGCCGCTGATCACCGGCACGCTGAATGGCAGCCGTGTCTTTGCGAGTGAAAGTTGTGCTTTTGATCTCATCGGCGCGAAATATGAGAGGGAAATTGAACCGGGTGAAATGATGATTGTGCCCTTCAACCGGCCCAAAGGGTTGAAGTCTCTATTCCCGTTCGAAAAAAAGGAACGAAAAAGATGTGTTTTTGAATACATCTACCTCGCTCGACCGGACAGTTTGTTGTTTGGCGAAAACGTACATGAAATGAGAAAAGCTCTGGGAAGAAAACTGGCGAAAGAACAGCCCGCACCAGACGCTGAAGTTGTCTTGCCTGTTCCCGACTCCGGTGTTGCTGCCGCTATCGGGTTTGCCGAGGAATCGAAAATCCCCTTCGATATGGGCATTATCCGAAGCCACTACATCGGCCGAACGTTTATCGAACCCAGGCAATCGACTCGCGACGTTGGAGTGCGCCTTAAACTGAATGCAGTGGGACCCACCTTAAAAAATAAAAGCATTGTCGTTGTGGACGATAGTGTGGTTCGGGGAACTACTTCCCGCAAGATTATGAAAATGCTTCGGGAAGCCGGTGCAAGAAAGATTCATTTCCGTGTTTCTGCCCCGCCCACAACACACTCCTGTTTTTATGGAATTGATACTCCAACTCGGCAGGAACTGCTGGCATCTTCTTCCGCTATCGAGGCCGTTCGCCAATTTATCGGCTGCGACACTATTGGATACTTGAGCTTGGAGGGCCTCATGGAGGTTGCTGAAAACAAAGCGGGGAAGGGTTTTTGTCATGCCTGCTTTTCAGGTAAATATCCGACCGAGTCGACCGGCTAGCGAAGCCCAACGGGCAAGCATCAAAAAATCGTTGTATTCAGACGATTACCCATCTAGCGTCAGTTGCATGCGCAAGTTCGGCTCTTTAAATGTCATGGTATCGAAAATTGGACTGGGGACATGGATGATCGAAAAGGACCCTTCCGGCTCGATTCGTGCGCTTAGGGCGGGGCTTGATTTAGGGCTAAACCACATTGATACCGCTGAAATGTACGGCTCAGGGGAAGCAGAAAGATTGGTTGCAAAAGCTATCAATGGTCGACGAGAAAGTGTCTTCTTGGCTTCAAAAGTGCTGCCTTCCAATGCATCCTTTGCCGACACCATTCGGGCGTGTGAGCAGACCCTAAGCCGCCTGGGAACAGATCATCTGGATTTGTATCTGCTGCATTGGCGCGAAACTATAGCGCTTGAAGAAACTTTCGGTGCATTCGAGAAACTGCGAATGCAAGGAAAGATACGTGCTTTTGGAGTCAGTAACTTTGATGTAAAAGATCTGGAAGAAGCTTGGAAACTCAGCCCTGAAATAGCTTGCAATCAAGTTCTTTACCATCTTAAGGAAAGGGCAATTGAAAAGAGCGTGTTCCCCTGGTGTGTTGAGCATAATATACCTGTGGTTGCTTACAGCCCGTTTGGCGCCGGAGACTTTCCAGATAAAACTCGTGGGCCGGGGAAGGCCTTTGTCGCTTTGGTCAAAAAATTAGGTGCTACTCCACGTCAACTGGCTTTGAGCTTTCTGACCCGGCATCCGCTATTGTTTGCCATACCGAAGTCTTCTTCCGTCACCCACGTTAAGGAAAATGCGGCTGCTGAAATGCTCGAAATTAGCCAGACCGATATTGCTGCGATTGATGAAATGTTTCCTGTTCAGGAGAAGAGCAGCCTTCCGATGCTCTGAGCTGTCATTGCGAAGGAAGGTCGAAGACCTGAAGCAATCTCGCAATTCCTGCTACTGCTTCCCAAATACCTCGTACTGTTCAATGTGAAAGGCAGGATCCGATTTAACTACAATGTTCTTGTTGAAGCGGCTTTCAAGCATTGAGATATGCTTTTTTTCTTCAATCGTTATTCTGTCAACTACGAACGGGTTTGCGAAAACAACTATTGTTTTTGTCGGTAGCAAGGCCTCTTTCTCAATCTCCCGAAAGATTTCAAAGGCAACTGTTCGCTTGCTCTTGTGATAGCCACGCCCCTCGCAGTAGTCGCAACCTTCCGTAAGATAGCGCACCAGATCCTCATGGGTACGCTTTCGAGTCATTTCAACAAGCCCCAGGTCGGAAATTTTCAAAATATTGGTCCTGGCCTTATCCTCCCCAAGGGCTTCCTGCAGAGCTTGAAAGACCGTTTCACGATTAGCTGCGCTCTCCATATCAATCAGGTCGATGATGATAATGCCCCCTATATTGCGAATTCGGAGCTGGTAGGCAATTTCTTTGACCGCTTCTAAGTTGGTTTTAAGGATTGTCTCTTCCAGGTTTTTGGAGCCTACATACCGGCCAGTATTCACATCAATCGAAGTGAGCGCTTCGGATTGGTCGACAAGAAGATAACCGCCAGATTTTAACCAAACCTTCTTGCCTAGCGCTCTTGAAATCTCAGCTTCAATGCCATAATGCTCAAAAAGTTGGGAGGGGCCTCGAAAAAGCTTCACCCTGCCTTTCAAACGAGGCATGAACTGAGCGATGAACCGCAAGACACTTTCATATTCAGCAGCATTATCGATAACAAATGAATCGACTTCGTCTGTAAAAAAATCCCGGACAGACCGCAGCGCCAGAGAGAGGTCTTCATGGATGAGTGCCGGTGCTCTTTTCCGTTTGCCGTCACGTTTAATTCTTCCCCACAGCCGTATGAGATAGTCGGCATCCGCCCTTAAATCCCGGAAGCTCTTTCCTCCTGCGACCGTTCGGATGATAAAACCAACCCCTCTTGGACGGATTCGTTTGACAAACAGGTCTCGCAGCCTCCGTCTTTCCCGCTCGTTTTCTATCCGCCTCGATATACCCAGATGCTTTAGAGTCGGCATGAGAACGAGGTTTCTTCCAGGCAGGCTCAGATGGGTGGTAAGCCTTGCCCCTTTGGTACCGATAGGAGCTTTTGCGACCTGGACCAAAAGTTCTTGCCCCTCTTTAAGCAAGTCCTGAATGTTAGCGCTTCTGGAAGGTCGCCTCCTTTGAAATCGTCTTCCACGGTGGTAGTGCCGCTCCCTTGATCGGGGCGCTTCCCGAGGCTCGCCACTTTCCTCATCCTCTGCAAGATCCCCCCCATCCCCCTCCACTGACATCTCATCATCATATTCCACATCCGTTCCCAGAGGCTCTTCAACAATGTCATCCACATAGAGAAAGGCCGTTCTCTCAAGCCCAAGCTCCAAGAAGGCAGCCTGCATCCCAGGCAAAACCCGTTTTACCAAACCCTTATAGATATTGCCGACAACGTTACGATCTTCCTCTCGTTCGATGTGCAACTGGCGAATTTCACCATTTTCCAGGGTAGCGACTCTTGTCTCATAATGTCTTGTATTGACCAAAATCTGTCTGCTCATAGCGGCCTAGCGTAACCTACCGGTAAAAAAAAAGGTAGTCGGTTCTTAGTAACCGCGTAATAATAAATTATTATTGCGCGGTCACTTACCCTGAACAAAATGGAGTAAAATGTTCACATGTCGGTCCGGCTGCTATTAATTTTACTAGCCTTTAGCGGTATTGGGTTGATGGTGGTTCCGGAAAAAGTTTTCGGACTTGGTACTCCCACCGAGTCGCCTCTCAGCCTGTTATTGGCATCTAACAAGAGTTATGCCATTCCATTGGCTCTTCTTTTGGTGAGCTTCCTTCATCGGATTTTTGCGGTCGTTGGATCGGTTTTGTGGGGGAGTTGGGTTGTTTGCATTAGTTTGTTAGCGATGGCGAAGCTCGAAGAAGCCGCTCCGAACGTTACTTTTTACGGTAAGATTTTTGTTGCTACCCTTGCAATTTTGTCACTCGGCTTAGTGGTTCTCGGATTAAAGGCTCTAAGAGCTCAGAAGACGGCTAAAATGACTCCCACAGTTAATCAAAACGACAAAGCTGCGTAGGAAACAGATAAGAAACAGAGCAGCAAATCCATCCCCCCCCATGATGCTTTGCGCAAGTAAAACGCTTTAGGTCAAGCAGGCTTACTGCCGAAAAGTATTATGTAAAACCATGTGCTAATTTGAAAATTAACCAACCAATCTATTTGCTCTTTTTGCTCATTTTCACATCAAGCGCACAACCTCTGCGCAGCGAAATGCCCGATCCCGCACAGGGTCCCTCTGATCCGAGTTGGTCAACCGCTAATGCTTCCGCGTACGGTGTCGCGGATCCTTATTCTCCGCAAAGCCAGGCTCCTAGTGAGCTTTCTTATGGTGGCCCACAACAAAATCCGCCTAATCCTTACGGTCAAGATCCCTATGCTCAGCAAGCTTCACCCTATTCTATGGATCCTAGCCAACAACCGGGTTCAACCTGGGATCCGGCCTCCCAGTTCTATGCTCCTCCACCGACCGAAATGAATGACCCATCCACAATGGGCACCCCAGCCGAATCCGCCGGCGCTTCCAACGTGCCGAGCGATGGCACCCAAGCTACCAGCGAACAAGCCGCTCCAGGCGATAATGACCAAGCATCGCTCACAAAGCAGACTGTTCTGAACAGGTTTCTGGAAAAATTAAGAAAAAAGAACGGCGATCTCGCCACGATGGCTATCCTTCGCCCTATTGATAATACGGCCGGTAAACTTTCAGATGCCGTAGGCGAAACCGCACTTAAAGCGCTCTCCCGGTATGGGAACATAAAGATAAGGCAAAAATCCGATGTGCTTAACTCGTTAACTTTGGAACAATTTCGTCAGAAAACTATTCAACACGATAGCGAAATCGTCGTTCAAATCGTCATCCAGCCGACCAATATGGACATGTTTTTCTACGATCGGCGCACTCCATACTTCATCTACGCTTACTCACAGGAGCTCCCCGATCCGAATGTTTATCGCCTGACTCCTTCTGTTGCGGGGCACTATACAAAACTGCTAGTGAGGCGAACCTTGTATCGGTATGCGCAGGATCAGTTTTACGAGTTACCCAGAGAAGTAGCTAATCCAGTCATACCTGAAGACATCCCCCGTCGGATAGCCAGTCTTGAAAATATCGTTAAATATAATAGAGAGCTCCGCCATCGATTTTATTTCTCAGGCAACATAGGGGCCGCTTTAAGTCGCGGAGAGAGTGGGAAGTTCTGGAACTCAAGCTTGGTATCTTTTCAACTGGCTTTTCGGCCGTTCGGAAGGATTTTCATTGAAGCTGAAGCCGAAGCGTTCGCTTACTATGCTCTGGTGGCCTCTATCAAATATATGTTCTTTCTCAAAGACAGCCCCGTTCGCTTCTCTGCCGGACTGGGGGCTGCCTATATCAGTGCACGAAAAACTATCGACTGGGACCAGACAAACGGCCTGGGATGGGAATCCTATTATATTGCCCCTTCCGCCGCCATACTGTTTCCTGTGGGGGATATACACTTTAAAGGGGAGACGAAACTTATGGTGGGGCTAAGCCAACCCAACATCGTTTTTACGATTATGCCAGGACTTCTTATTTCCTTTTAAGATCTAAAGAAACAGGATCGCTCCTAAACCGGATGTAAGCATAAACCGATCTCGACCGGAGATGCTGACTTGAATTTCTGCCTTTATACCAACGTCAACAAGCGGCACTAAGAAACCAATCGAACCGAGCAACATTTCCTGTTTTCCTTTATAGAGACGGGCTTCATAGGGGCCGTCCGAGATACTGAGCGCTTTTATTTCCCAACCCATCCCCGCCCCGACGAAAGGCCAGAGCGAAAAACTCTTAGGACGGATATAAAACCGGTAGTAACCTTGCGCACTGCTCACAGAAGAAAATTGAAGTCCCAACTCGAATGCATGCCCCCCCTTGTTGACGTAGCCAAAGGCAAGCCCTTGCACGCCAGAAACATATTTCATCCACTGGGCAACGGATTGATCTCCCATCGTTAACACTGCGGAAAAGCCCATCAGGTGGTTAATATAGTAGCGACCCAGACGGAAACGGGAGCTATCCGTTATGGCGGCTGAGAGAATGGAGCGTTGGACGAATCGTGGATTTCTCAAAGCATCAGGCAGGTCAATGAACGCATCTTCGTGTTCAAAGTCGGTAATATCCTCTGGGCTAAGCGCAGAGGCCTGATTCTGTGCCCCAACTTCCGCCCTCGTTAGTGACGCAAAACAGCACAGGGTTATCAAAACGATTGCAACAAAAACGCTTATTTTTGGGGGATTCACAATTATAGGATACCGAAAAAGCGCAAAAATAGCGAACGGAGGTGCTTAGTCACCGCGCAATAATAAATGTGCGCGGTTACTTAATAGCTTCTCGCGAAAATTACCCGCCCTGACGAACGATTAGCACACAAAACACATTTTCCATCTTCCTTAATTTGATCGAAGGGAATGCTGCGAATGGTGGCCTTTGTTTCCTCTTTTATTTTTGTCTCACACGCTTGGCTACCACACCAATGCATCTGAAAAAAACCGCCTTCGGCCTCGAGACGAGCCTTGAAGTGATCGTAACTGTCCTCGCTGAAAGTATTTACGGCCATGAACTTTCTGGCTTTCTCTAATAAAGTCACTTGAAAATCTGCCAGCTCCTTGGAGATTTCTGTAGAGAGCTGGTCTATTTTGACTGACTTTTTCTTGCCATCTCTGCGCACAAGCTGAACAGACGAGGCGGCGACATCGCGGGGACCAATTTCCAATCGGATAGGAATACCCTGGACTTCCCATTCATGGAATTTGTAGCCCGCTGAATGCTCATCTCGATCGTCAAAATAACAGGGCTGCATTCTCTCTATCTCTTGTTTAATCTTTTGACCCACTTCCAGGACCGTTGAGTTGTCCTTTCCTTTTTGGAGAATCGGTACAATGACGACTTTTAGAGGTGCCGCATTGGGCGGCAAAACAAGGCCCTGATCGTCGCTATGGGTCATAATGAGCGCACCGATGACTCTCGTAGACAGTCCCCAGGTGGTTTGGTGGACGTATTTCAGGACCCCATCTCGATCCTGAAACCTTATTTCAAAAGGTTCAGCAAAACGGGTTCCAAAATAGTGCGAAGTGGCTGCTTGGAGCGCCTTTTTATCTTGCATCAT
>JACQOU010000146.1 GCA_016207775.1 Deltaproteobacteria bacterium | reverse complement strand
CCCTTGCAAAAGCGGGTTGTTTCCATTTTCCATTACGCACTTAAAGATGTGGGATTTCTCATCTTGGGCTCTTCGGAGACTGTTGGTACTTTTTCTGATCTCTTTTCCCTTAAGGATAAAAAGGAAAAGATATATTTGAAGAAATTGATGCCAGGCCGTTCTCATTATGACTTTCCGACGAGGCGATTACCCACGGCGGAACCTTTTGATTTCAAAGAGAAGGTCGAGATCCCTCACGATTTGGATAACCTTTCCGAGATTCGAAGCCTTGCCGAGCGAATCCTTATTGGAAAATATACTCCAAGTGGCGTGATCGTGAATTGCGACCTTGAGGTCATCCACACCTTTGGGGAGATAGGTCCGTACTTGACCTTGCAGCCCGGAGTTCCTTCCTTAAGTCTGCTTAAAATGGCCCGAGAAGGGCTTTCGCTCGATTTGCGCTCGGTGATTCACAAGGCAAAAAAAGAGGAGAAGCTGGCTAGAAGGGAGGGGATAAGGGTTAAAGTCAATGGGACTCACAAAGAGATCTGTGTCGAGGTCGTGCCCCTAAAATTCCCAAAGGCCTCCGGACAATATTTCCTCGTTCTCTTTAATCAGGTGAGGTTGAGACCAGAGCAAACCGGCGAAGAACCGCAAAGAAAAGGGAAGTTACAAACAGGGGCAAAGGGAGCGCCAAGAGTTAGCGTGCTTGAAGAGGAGGTGGCCCGCCTAAAAGAAAGCCTGAAATCCGCAATGGAGAACCTGGATTCTACGATTGAGGAGCTGGAGGCATCAAACGAGGAGCTTAAGTCCGCCAACGAAGAGATCATGTCGAGCAATGAGGAACTCCAGAGCACCAATGAGGAGCTTGAAACCTCGAAAGAGGAATTGCAATCATCCAATGAAGAGTTAAATACCGTAAATGATGAGCTGCAAAATAGAAACGCGGAACTCACTCGCTTCGCCAATGATCTGACCAATGTACTTGGCAGTATTAAAATTCCGCTCGTACTGCTCGGGCCGGACTTGCGTATTCGCAGATTTACGCCTTTAGCGGAGAAACTTCTAAAACTCATAGCGACTGACGTCGGACGCCCCATAACTGATATCAAGTCCAATATAACCATCTCCCATCTAGCTCAAAAGATCGGAGCGGTCATCGATAAGGTAGCGCCTTACGAAGAAGAGGTGCGCGACGAAGATGGCCACTGGTACAAGATGGTTATCCAGCCCTATCGAACGACTGATAATAGAATCGACGGCGCGGTACTGTCACTCCATGACATTCACCTTCTTAAAACAGCCCGGGATTACTTCGATTCTGTTGTTCAGTCAGTAAAAGTTCCGCTCGTCGTCTTAAGCCGAAACCTTCGCATAATAACCGCGAACCGGTCTTTCTACGATACGTTCAAAGTCCGATGGAAAGACACGCAAGAAGCGCTCATTTATGAGTTGGGCAATGGCCAATGGAATATTCCGCCACTTCGAAAACTTCTCGAAGAAATTCTTCCGAAAAAACACGCCTTCGACGATTTCGAAATCACGCACGACTTCGAAAGCATTGGCCAAAAAACAATGTTACTCAATGGCCGGCGGATTAATCCCCAGGCTGCGGGAATGGAAGAGATGATTCTTCTTGTCATCGAGGACATTTCCGAGAGAAAGAAGGCTGGAGCAGCCCGTACACAAATGATAGATGACTTATCGGTGGCGAATCGAGAACTTGAGCAGTTTGCTTATATTGCTTCCCATGACCTTCAGGAACCACTTCGCAACATATCCACGCATATGGAACTTTTGGTCAAGCTCTATGGTAGTCGGCTCGATGAAAAGGCAAAAGAATTTATGGATGTTGCCATAACCGGTGCAAAAAGAATGAAAGGCCTCGTTGAAGATCTTCTCACATTTTCCAGAACCGGGAGAGAGGCCGTTCAATGGGAATCCGTAGACTGTTCGGCGTTGTTTTCGGACCTCATGAAGAATCTGAAGCCCCTCATCGAAGAAAGTCGTGCCGAAATCATCTTCGACAACCTACCGACCATCGAGGCTGACGGTGCGCTTCTCAGGCAGGTCTTTCAAAATTTCGTAAGTAACGCGATCAAGTTTCATGGCGACGATCCCCCCAAGATTCACATTTCAGCGCGGCAGA
Source organism: Deltaproteobacteria bacterium (assembly GCA_016207775.1). Lineage (GTDB taxonomy): Bacteria > Bdellovibrionota > FAC87 > UBA2466 > UBA2466 > JACQOU01. The sequence goes on along the minus strand of JACQOU010000146.1, from coordinate 3,989 downwards.
AAGATAAGATGTGGGAATTTAGAGTGGAAGACAATGGTATCGGGATAGACGAAGAGTACAAAGACAAGATTTTTCTTATCTTTCAGCGCCTTCATAGCAGGGAAAGCTACCCAGGCAGCGGCATCGGACTTGCGATCTGCAAGAAAATTGTGGAACGCCACGGAGGGCGCATTTGGGTTGAGTCTCAAGTGGGCAAAGGCTCTGTTTTTTTCTTCGTGATACCCACTAGAGGTAAGTGAAGGGCTCCCTGCATTATCTGCACGGTAAAGACGCCTAAATTGCGTACTTTACAAAACCCAGTCTGTGCCGCTTTAATGTGCGAATGGCAGACTTAGAAGGTACCAAAGAGGAACACGAGTTTCACACAAACGTCCCGTTCAAGAATGAGGCCTTTGCTTTGCGAGGCTCAAATTCGCTGGACTGGGGCATAAAGAACCGCCTTTCAAATATTTTCAGGCCGGATACTGGTCGGACGGTGATGCTGGCGATCGATCATGGATACTTTATGGGGCCGACGACGGGACTGGAGCGTGTGGATCTTTCGATCGTTCCGCTTTTGCCTTATGCAGACACTCTCATGTGTACGCGCGGGATTTTGCGCTCAACCATTCCACCCACTTTTACGAAGGGCATTGTTTTAAGAGCCAGTGGTGGGCCAAGCATTTTGAAAGAATTGTCAAACGAAAGAATCGCCGCCGATATCGAAGACGCTATTCGGCTGAATGTGGCGGCCGTGGCAGTTCAAGTTTTTGTTGGCGGAGAGTTTGAAACCCAATCAATCGAAAATATGACGAGGTTGGTTGATATGGGAAACCGATATGGGATTCCCGTTCTGGGAGTTACGGCGGTTGGAAAAAACATGAGTCGGGATGCCAAATACATGCGGCTTGCCAGCCGCATTTGTGCCGAGCTGGGTGCCAGTTATGTGAAAACCTATTTTGTCGATGAAGATTTTGATACGGTCACTTCTGCTTGTCCCGTTCCTATCGTAATAGCCGGCGGAAAGAAAAGGCCCGAACTCGATGCCTTGCGGTTGGCTTATCAGGCTGTTCAGCAGGGTGCAGCTGGTGTGGACATGGGAAGAAATATTTTCCAAGCCGAAAATCCAAAAGCCATGATCCAAGCCGTTGCCAAAGTGGTGCACGAGAATATGAAGCCCGAAAAAGCTTTTGATTATTATCAGACATTAAGAACTGAAAAGTAATTGACCATTTTCAGTTGGCTTCATGGAACACCTGCTTAAATTCACATGATCACCGTTTAAAATGGGAAAGAGGGGCCGGAGCGTTCAAGAACAAAACACCCACCAATGCTTCAACGATTTCCAAAAAACTCTTTTAACCAGCAAGGTTAGCTCTCATGGCTGCTTAATGTCTATCCGTGTGGTTACACAGCCTTGCCTGTGACGGGTGCAGAACTTATTGACAGGGATTTATTACTCCCTCCGAAAAAGCTTTAGTTGCGGGAACTTGTCAGAGTTTTCTGCCGTTCTGTTGCCCGGGTGTGTTCCGGTATGGATTTTGCTTTTTCAATAGTTAGGTCCCACGCCTGGTAAGGAAAAAAAATGCAAAGTGCCTTTCAAAAGATAATGTGCGCAAGCCTGCTGATTGTGGCTGCTGTCGATTTGGTTTCTTGCGCAAGAATTCAAGACGACGAGCCTAAAAAGCCCAACCCAAATCCGGCAGGCGTCAATCTTCCAACTCCACAACTGAGAAAATTTATTCTTGATGGACCATCCGAACTTGGAGCAGGGGTTTGTGGGGCCTTTGAAATCCGCTTGGTTGATGGCGCAGGTCAGTCAGTGGCTTCTAGCAGTGATTTGGTGTTGAGGATTTCGGGACTTAAGCATGCAGCTGTCTTTGAGGATGAAGAGTGTGAAAGTCAGATCACGGTACCGGTTTTGGAATCAGAATCGGACTCGGTTGTTTTTTACTTGAAAGACGATTCGGCCGAGACACTTTCGCCCGCAGTTTCTGCCACAGATGGGCGGTATATTCTTTCGTCCGATAGATTCTCACTAAAGATTCTGTCTAAAGCCATTCTAAGCTTTGCTACTCCGTCTACGGCCGATTTCGGGAAAGTGCTGCTTAATCTTACTGGTCGACTTGAATTTTCTTTTTCAAACAGCGGGGAGACCCCGGCAGTTTTACAGGTCGGTTTTTTGCCTGCTGATCAAACAGAATTTGCAACCAGTGGCGCGGATTGTGGCGAAGTATTGTTCCCAGGGCAAAACTGTAAGGTGGTTGTGACCTTTTCACCTGCAAACAAAGAACTGGCACAGGCACAACTGCGCATTGCCTATAACAATATGGGAAATTCATCGCAACCTTTGGATCAGGAAATCACACTGAATTTAAGTGGAATGGGTGTTGCGGGGGGACCGGATACAAGTTTTGATCCAGATGGGACAATCATAGCGCGCTTCCGCCAGAATTTCGCAATCAGTGTGGTTAAAGCCGTGATCGTTTCTAACAACAAGATATATGTTGCCGGCTATGGTTTTAATGATAGTACGCAACGATTCGAATTTGTGTTGGCACGGCTTGGCCAAAGCGGGACTCCCACAGGATGGACGGTGGAACGAGTCGCGACTAAAGCGTTTGGCCTGGGACATGCTTATGCAAACGATTTAGCTATCGATCCAGTCAATAATAAAATTATCCTCGTGGGTTTTGCCTATGATGGCTTAAAACATTCCGTAGCGGTAGCTCGTTACAATGATGACGAGAACTTATCCGAAGATACACCTTTTGTTTTGGATCCGGCTTTCACTATGAGCGCCTATGATGAAGCGAGAACGGTCTCTATCCAATCCGGTAAAATCATAGTAGCGGGCAGCACTAAACCGGGTTCCAATACAGTATTTTTTGTCGCCAGATTGACCGGTAGTGAGGATGCTTCCGTCACCCCGGCTATTCCAGCCGGTACGTTGGATAAAACATTTGGAGAAGTCAATTCCTGCACCACGGATCCTACCCCGTGTGCTGCGGGCACCCGAACGGGAATGCTTCGGATCGCTTTAGGAAGCGGAAACAATGATGCCAACGCATCGGCTGTGCAGCTGGATGGCAAGATAGTGGTTGCCGGCAGCGCAAATGGGGTTTTTGGCGTTGCCCGACTAAATGCAATGGACGGTTCGTTGGATCAATATTTCGGAAGTGCTGGCTTGGCTAAGGTCAACATGGGTGGGACTGCCAGTGCCAATGCGATTGCCATTCAAGCCGATCAAAAGATTGTAGTTGCCGGAAACCGTTGTACCAGCGTCACCGATTGTGACGTGGCCGTAACAAGACTGGAAGATAATGGGCAACTGGATGGAACTTTTAGTGGTGGAGCAAGGACTTATGATATTGGTTCACAAACGCACGACCATTGCTATGGTGTGGTTGTGGATTCGGCAGGAAATATTCTGATAGCCGGCGATACGGGAAGTGAACAGGCTCATGATGCACTTGTCATGCGGTTGCTTCCAAATGGAACACCAGATTCCAGCTTTGGCGATAAGATAATGGGCGCCGTGAGTGTCCCCTTCCAAGCAAACGCCGCCGCCGATGATCATGCTTTTACAGTCAGTGTTTCTGCAGATGGCAAAATTATTATCGCTGGCAGCACCTACGATGGCTCCATTACACAATTTGCGGTCGGATCCCTGCTTCCGTAACCCTGGATTTTGCATTGGGAATCGTAACGAGGCCGAGGAAGTTTTTGATATATTTGGCAAACGCAGAGGGGACCCACCGAAGGTGGAGAGGAGGCCTGGAAGAATATTGAATATTTTTTGACGAGGGTTTGTGCCGAGTACGCCAAACATATCAAAAACTAACCGGTCGCAGTAGATTCCAAATGCAAAATCCAGGTTAAAGTCCAATTGATTGGGCGGGGGAACGATTGATCACGGTTCAAGGTAATACACGTTCGGTATCGGACTCGTGGCGAGCAAGGAGCACACTTCGTGCGCAAATGGTTGAATATCGGGCAAACGGTTGGAT
>JACQOU010000133.1 GCA_016207775.1 Deltaproteobacteria bacterium | reverse complement strand
GCTTTCGAGGATGCGTAAGGGGTTTTGCGTTGCGCCTCTTCCTTCAACCAACGTTCCACAGTCAACCGCGCAAATATGATTTTAGCGTGATTTGTAGATCACGATCAAGCTATCAATTATGGAGTTTGGCAATGAAGCTCGCAAGCTTAGGAATGTTGGATTGCAAATGGCAATTGTGTTTCAGAATGATGGCTTTTTGCGTTTACAACGGATTGTGCGTAAGCACGTAGAACCAGTTCCCGCACAATGTCTTGATTATGTCTTGGGCACAGCGCAATGGCTTGTTCCAATCGCTGAAGGAAACGTTCTTTATCCTCTTTGGTGTAATAGGCACTCATTTGGCTCGAGTTGGAAAGGGCATCGTATGCGATGAAGTAAGATGGCCAGAGGCGAAACAGCCGGTGGAGTTCATTATCGATTTCGCAAGCGATGGCACGCATCCCCTCTACACGGGTGCAATGTCGATAGACATTGTATCGGTCATCGGATAATTCCGAGCCTATTGCAATGTGGATGCGTCCCTTGTTAGCAGTAAGACTTGTGATCATACTGTGGACATCTTCGTTTGGTTTTTTAGAATAGATCCCTTCGGACGACGTGGCAGCCAGTTCCATGGCCTTTAAAATGTCGCAGGGGTCCCACTCGTATGAAATGGCTACCGGAGTGATGTGTAAAGCCTTTAGACTGTCCATCCAGTCGTCACTGTCTGTGAGGCACAGCATTTTCAGTATGCCCGGATGGGTGCGGTCATCCCCGTCCTTTGCCCGACCTTCTTTGTGGGCAATCCAAATGGAATCGACCCCTCCTTCAATATTCTGCCGAATCAGGGTCGATAATGCCAATAACCAACGGTGCAGCTCATGCATTTTTAAATTACGCTTAACAGTAATCCCTTTGTTGATCTTAATGAGGTCAACGATTACCGGAAGATTCAAAAGATTATCACCGAGACAAATTTTTGGGGTCCGCAACCCCTTTTGTTCGAGCGCATAAGCAAAAAGCATCGGGTCAAGAATAATATCTCGATGGTTACATAGGAAAAGGCGCGGGTGAGAGGGTCTAACAGACTCAAGTCCGCTTACCGTAAACCCATCGGAAGTTTTGCGTAGCATGGTGCTAATCGCAGGGGCTATGAACGCGTTTTGAAATTCCTCTGCCGTTTTGATTTTCGCGGCTTTTGAACTGAGTTCAGTGGGGCTCATTTCAGGCAAGTATTGTCTGCATAGCGCTTGAATGTTCGATGAGCATTGAAGACGTCTAATGGCCTCGGTAAATTTATTAGAGCTCCAAGGCATCAGTTCAAGCAAATCAGTTGTTGGATCAGGGCGCATGGAAGAAATTATACCCCAAGTTGATTCAATCTGCGGTTCTCTATGATATTTTAGCTTTATGTCTTCTGTGGCACCCATCAAAGATTTGGCAGTCATTCTCAGTGCTGCGGCCTTAGTTACGTTGTTATTCCGCAAACTACGTCAGCCGGTAGTATTGGGTTACATTCTTGCAGGGATTCTCATTAGTCCCAAGACATCCTCCCTGCACCTAATCTCCGATTTGTCGAATACACGCGTATGGGCCGACTTAGGGGTGATCTTCCTGATGTACTCCGTTGGACTTGAGTTTACGTTTCAGAAACTTGTTCGAGTGGGGCTGGTTTCTCTGATAACGGCTTTGATTGAGATACTGTCCATGGGTGCGCTGGGATTTTTGTGTGGTCGTTGGCTGGGCTGGCCTTTATCGGAATGTATTGTGCTTGCCGGGATGTTATCTATCTCCTCCACCACAGTGATTGTGAAGGCTCTCGACGAGTTGGGTTTGAAAACAAAACGATTTGCTGAAGTGGTTTACGGGGTGCTGGTAGTGGAAGACCTCGTTGCCATCCTGTTCATTGTTTCGCTGTCCATGCTCACCCTGCGCTCCATTCCCTTGTCGTCAGACATGCTGTTTGCATCGCTGAAGCTCTTTTTTGTGATAGTGAGTTGGTTTCTGGCTGGCTATTTTTTAGTTCCCTCATTTCTTCGCTATACAAATCGTCTATTGGATAGCGAGACGTTGGTTGTTTTTTCAACGGGTTTTTGTTTATGCCTGGCCGTTATGGCGGCTTCATCCGGGTATTCGCTCGTTTTGGGTGCATTTATCATGGGCTCCATTTTAGCAGCCAGCCCACTTTCCGAACGTATTGGAGAATTGATTCGGCCGCTTCGCGATTTGTTTGTTGCAATCTTTTTTGTCACGGTCGGCATGATGGTCGATATGAAGGCGCTTGGTCAGCATCCTGAAAAGATCGTGTTTCTGGCCGTCATCACCGTTGCGTGCAAAGGATCTGCCGCGGCGATAGGAGCGCTCACCAGTGGGGAATCGATCCACAACGCGCTTAGAACAGGTCTAAGTCTTGCGCAAATTGGAGAATTTTCTTTCATTATTGCCGGCCTGGGTTACTCCTTGGGGCTAGCCAGCGAATCGCTTTTTACTATGGCGGTTGCGATATCAGCAATCACCAGTTTTACGGCGCCTTATTCTATTCGCTTTTCTGAAAAAGTGGCGCAGTGGGCAGACAAGGTTCTGCCGGATTCGTTAAAAAACCGGCTTGCGGCCTATGCAGCGTGGGTACGCAGGCCGGGGGATAGGTTCGATCGAAGACAATTTTATCGGCGATTGCTGAGGTTTGTACTCAATGGAGTGTTGGTTACGCTGGTGTTTCAGTTGGTTAAACAGTACGGATTGCCTTTCCTGGAAGGTTGGATGACGAAGGGCGCATCGCTTTCGGCAGTCGTTTTGTCTTTTCTTCTGGCATCGCCTTTTATTTGGGGAATGTTTTTTGCTTTCCGGCCAAAAGTGCAGTTAATCCAGGATACCCCTCTGTTGGAATTTTATGTTTGTGAGTTTTTGACCGTTATCTGGTTAGGACTGCTGACCGATGTCTTTCTACAAACGGCAGCCAGTTTCTTAATCACGCTTACTTTTCTTGTTATTTTGTTTTTGAGTTCGCGCGCCGGTCTGGAGAAATCGTATCGCTGGTTTGAAGGCCAACTTTTATCTAACTTGACACCCTCAGCGTCCGAACAAACAAAAAGCCTGGCCAACTTGTTGGCACCTTGGGATCTGCATTTAGTCCGAGTGAAGGTCCATCCAAATTCCCAGTTAGCAGGTCTTGCACTAGTGGACGCTGGCATCAGAGTGCGCTACGGTGTGAATGTTGTCATTATCCATAGAGGTGTGAAAGCGATTGTGAACCCGGAGGCGGATGAGAGGTTGTATCCGGGCGACGAGCTGTTGGTTCTTGGCACGGACGAGCAGATAGATTCATTGAGGGATGCTGCTGAGGGAGTAATGCTTCGGGAACAGGCGATGAGGCGCCTCTCGGATTATTCACTCAAAAGGCTTTTCGTGGGCGACTCCAATCTTTATGCTGGTCAGCGGCTGCGGGATTCGGGACTGCGAGAGATTGGGGCCCTGGTGGTCGGGCTTGAACGAGGCAGTTATCGTGAGATCAACCCGGCTGCTGATACTCTTTTGAAACAGGGTGACGTTTTGTGGATTGTTTCAGATAAGGATTAACTAAAAAATTCCTTTAATGAGGCATGAATGAAAAAACTCCTAAGCAAAGTAATGATTGATTGGTCGACGCCGCTGACCATCCTGTTTGTGGTTGCCGCGCTATTAGGTGCGTATCTTTGCAAGGATATTGAGCTCAAGTTATCTTTGACCGATCTTCTGCCACAAGATCATCCATCCGTTCAGAAATTTTTTAAGCTGACTGATGTCGTAGGGGGAGTGGGATATATCGAAGCTGTATTGCATTCAGAAGACAAACAATCGCATCTTAAAGTAGCCCCCACTATCGTTGAGGAACTCAAAAAAAATCCTTTGGTCCGCAGTGCCTTTTATCACCGTGAGCAACATTTTTTTCTTACTCGATCTCTTTATTACGCGGACATGGCCCAGCTTAAGAACCTGGAAAGCAGTGTCGAAAAAGGTATTCGGAAAGCCAAGCGCCAGATGTTTGACATAGGGCTTTGGGACGACGATACCGCTGAAGAAAAACCGGCCACTATTGATCCGGAACTGAAGAGTTTCGCTGAAAAGGCCGCTGGGGTGTCTCCGTATCTCGTCTCCAAGGACGGCAAAGATTTACTGGTAATGGTCAAACCCAACTTTGACTCAATGGACATGACTAAGAGCAAGCAAATCGTCAAAACTGTCGACGAAACGGTCAGAAAGCTGGTTGGACCAGGGGTGAGTTTCCGGCTTTCCGGACGTTATGTGAGCAAAGTGGTTGACGCCGAAATGATTGAAAAGGATATTTTTATTCTCGGGTTGCTTGCAAATCTTACTCAAATATTATTTCTGCTTTGGTATTTTCGCAGCGTCCGTGCCGTCATTTCCATCTATATCCCGGTGATACTTGGGCTGGGGATGGCTGCCTTATTCACTCGGGTGTTTATTGGACACATTAATATCATTACGGGCTTTTTAGTGGGTATTATTTCGGGCGTCGGTACGGATTACGGTATTCACATGCTGTGGCGGCTTCGGCTTGAAATGAGAGAGCCGTCCAGCGCGCATCCGGATCCGTTGTGGCGAACCCTGATTACGAGTGGGTGGGCAAACTTTGTGACGATTATTTCAACGGGACTGTGCTTCTTTATGATGTGCGGCAGTTCCTTTAGAGTGTTTTCTGAGTTTGGGTTTATTTGTGGAGTTGGCCTGACAAGCATTCTGTTTGCCAAGCTTCTTTCCTTTTATTGCACGAGTAAACTGTTAAGACTCGAAAAGTTAGTGACGGCTCCAACGCGGTATCCTTTTAGTAATTGGATTTTGCCCGTAATGGCCAGTCAGCGAATTCTACTGGTTGCCTTAATGATCAGTCTCGTTCTGGCTGTTAATTCTCTCAGAGTGGGATTTGAATATGATTTTGATAAGATGATGCAGCATACGCAAGAACTGCTCGAAACAGAAAAACTAGCCGATGCCATTTACGACAGATTGACCACTCCTTCTGCCTTTGCCACGTCATCGCGTGAAGAAGCATTGGCGGTGGAAAACTTACTCAAAAAACAGTACATGCCGCATACGATTGAGAGCGTAGTCAGTGGAGCAAGCATCATCCCTGGTGAGCAATTGGAAAAAGAAGCCATTTTGAACAGGATCAATGGGCTTATCCGGCCGATAAGGGACAAGCATTTGACCGAAGCGATGAACGTTCCTGCTGAATCGATCCGCACATGGGTGAATGCTAAGCCTTTTGCTTATGATGATTTGCCGATACACATACAAGAGGCCCTTCGCGGTACACAGCATGCGAGCTACTTGCTTTATGTCTATCCGGCTGAACATCTAAACAATGCCCAGTCCGTCGGGAAATTTGCATCCATGATCAAAGACGTTGAAAAGCAATTTCCCAATTTGGTGAGTGGTTCTGATGTGGGAATTTTTTCTGATATTCTCAGTCTGATAGAAAGAGATGGCATCATTCTTTTTTCTTTAATCATTCTGTTCGTAGGTGTCTTTATCTACGCAAATCTTCGAAGCCTGCGTGAGACGCTCCTATGCTACATTCCTTTTCTTGCGGCATTGCCAATGAGTATAGGGGTCATGGCTTTATTCGGCGTGAAATTTAACATTTTTAACACAGCATTATTGCCAGTCTTTATAGGTGTCGGAGTAGAAATACCGATTCAGCTCATGCAAAGAGCCCGAGAGATACGTTCTGGTTTTAAAGCCGTGAGGGATATCGCGGTCAGCTTGCAGCTGGCTTTGGTTACTACGGTACTGGGCTTTGGGATTCTTGTGTTTCCAAGGGCCGGAGTACTGAAAAGTCTCGGGTGGATCTCAATGATAGCTCTTGGGGTAATCTGGATCGTAGGGATCTTTATTCAGCCAGCCATACTGGAATGGTTTTATCGACGTTCTAAAGCATATTCTGTTTCTGCGCTCAATGATTATGAAGTTGCAAAATGAAAGTGTTCTTTATCGATTGATAAGTTGCTTTATCACAATGTTCTTTCACTTCGGAAACGCCTGAACTGCTGCAGAGCTGAGCGGTCCAATGCCGTTTTGATATCCGGGGCCTTCCGATAATAACGGCATTGCCTGCTGAGCGGGATGTTGATTTGCGCTGGGCAACCAAAAAGCTGACAGGCAGGCTTCTCAGATCAATGCCCAATGCTCGACCAAATGCGCTCCAGTCGGCTTGCTGAAAGGCCGTTGGAGGAGGGCTTGCAAAGAAGTGGCACCAGTGTCTTTCATTTGATTGACAATGCAAACCGCACCGCTCCTGATGTGTGCAGGGAGCAAGAATGTCCATTTTGGATCGTATTGCCTCTCTCATTTCAGTAATGCGACGGCTGTGAAAATAGGTGCCAGGTTCGATCAAAAAGCAACTTTCCGACTGAAGGATCAAGCTCAAAATATCGGCTTGCTCTTTCCTTCCGATCTCACCCAGTGTGTGGCTGATGAGAAGTATAAAAGGACTTTTTATGTTACCGCGCCATTTTTCCGTGGGGATGCCATGCTGAGTACTGAGTTTTTGAGCGGTATAGGTTTCTGCCATGCGGGAGCGATCGAATAGCGAGACCGACCGAAAGTGCTCCGGACTCCAAAATTGAAGAAAGCTGTCGGCAGCCACACCACTGCCGCAACCCCAATCCAAGAGGTTACAGTCCTTGGGAGGCACATATCCCCTAGTCTTCACTTCATTCAAAACGGATTGCCATTTCCAGCGAATGCGCTCCGCAAAGAATCGATCATAGAGGTCGAGTCGTCGTTGATCCGTCCAGTAGTCCGATACCCGATGATTCGTTTCTAAGAAATTCGCGCGTAACTCTTTTAAAGTGGCGATATCATCGCGCGACAAGTGCATAGACAATCAGTGTTCAAAACCACAACGGCCAGAGCCTTGCGATGGGCAGCCAGCGCACGGCATTTCCGGCGCTTGGGCTGTTGAATGCTCACTTGCCACTGCAAATACCGAAAGTTTCTTTTCAAGGTCCGCGCTTTGGCACTGTGGGCACTGGGCGGTGTCGGAGGGCTGAACAAGAAGTTCGAACTCTCGATGACAGGATCGACAACGATATTCAAAAAGCGGCATAATGAAAGCACCATAACACACCTGCTATGGCAATCTCAAGGCAGTCGAGATTTGGATTTCTTGATTCGACCAATGCTTCGGTTGAGGTGAAAACCTGGAATGAGGATTTTTCTTAGACGCTCGAGAGCAAGAATGTTTTGGGCCATCTCTTTAGCGTCTTTGGCGAGTGTGCAGTAAAGGCTGCCTGTTAGCTCCGATGTTCCAACACGAAAAACGTGACCGTCATGAAGAGTCAATTGCCCAAGCCAATGACTGCTTCGCAATTTCGCATGTCTATTCACAGTGAGTTCTTTGAAGCTCTCTTAACCGTTTGACATCTATCTTATCTTGAGGACGTCCGGTCAACGCCTTGTTCTTAATCAAATGCCGAAGGGAAAGAACGCGACAACTCTGTCCGAGCAAGGTGATTTTTCTTGAACCCTTGTGAGCTTGTGCAAATGACACCCCGTCAATACAATTTAAGAAATCAATCCTTACGGGAGCAACACCGATCTGATAGAGAGTTCCAACCACGGCAAAATCTTTCACTTTAATTCCGGAAAGTGGAGCTCCAAAAGCAACGAGCGCTTTCCACAGCTTTAGTGCGTTTGTTTTTGAGGGCTCAAAAAACAAATCGAGATCCCCCGTTGCCCGAATGTAGCCCCAAGCAGCCATGGCTTGAGCGCCAACCAGGACATACCGGCACCCCGCCGCATTTAGGCATTTAAGGATATCCCTAAAATCTCTTTCAAAATCTGATTGTCGGCTGTGCATAGGGCAATATTATTGCTTCACGCAGGCAAAGTCACCACCTGCGGAAGTGAATGGATTTCGAAGAATCAGGAGAGAAAAATGGCATTGGCAAAATTCAGGACATACAATCTTTCGGTTGAATTTTACCGGGCAGTGGTTCCGTTTAAGTGTCTGGCGCATTTGATGGTCATAGGGGACCATCAAGCTTAGTCTGCTTTGAGTTTCTCGCGATAAAAGTGGTGTTGAGAGTTGTGGTTTCCAAGATTATCTAAGTAGCTGCTCGCGCTACCAGACTCTTGCGAAAGCGATTCAACATGCCTTCCCAGTTTCTCTATATCTTGAGGAGAGTGAGCCTGGACGTTGAAAAGTTGGGTAGCCTCGGCGGTAGTTTTTCTGCAAGACTCAAGGTTAGCAAGCGCATTCTTAGCGGAGTTTACAATTGAGGTTGCGGAGTCCAGAGCCCCTTGCGCCATATTTCTAGGGAGTACCCCACGTATTGCTGCGTTAAATATTTTAAATCCGCCATTGTGTTCCACCTTCTGGCTTATAGAAAGTAAGGCGGCCAATTCTGGTGAGTCGTCAATCTTGATATAAAAGTAGCGATAACGGCCATGCCCTTCCTTTACGGATAAGCTATCGTTCCAAATCTGGAGCGTACGCCGCAGAAATTGTCTACTTAACGAAAATTCGCTTGACCCCAACGCCGATTTCCACTCCTCATAGGTGTTATAAGCAAGAATATTTCGTGCAATCTCTCTGTAAGCATGGTCGAACATATCTTGGGGAGGTTGAATCTCTCCATCCGATACTTTCAGCTTGAATACGCGCTTGAGCCCGGTCACAAACTTCTCAAAAAGTGGCTGAGTATCACCCGGGACGATAATGGCTTCCCATTTCTTGGAGGCATGCTCGTTTGCTGTCAGTTTTGCCTGCCGTTCATCAAGGACTTTCCTCAAACTTGGAATTTCTGCTGAAACTTCTTCCAAATGCTTACGTGTTTTTCCGATCGTCTTCGTCAAAGAATCGTCGGTCGGGCACGAGGGATATTGTGTCTTAATACGATCGATGCTCTTTTGTGCTTTTTCAATTTCTTGCAAGCTATAAGGAACTGGTTTCGGCTTGGGACTTTCGGGTAAAAGATTGCCTTCCGCTGCCTGGATTTTAAGAAGCAAACGAGAAATTTCCTTTTGTATGGTTGCAGGAACTGCGGTCTTAGCTTCTAATAAGATGGGTTTTAGCCTTACTAGATCGCCAGTTGGAAGCATATGCAGTGGCTCAATGACTTTATGCAGGCGTTCAGTTTCTGCCTTTTCATCGGATAGAGGGTTTGCAACAAGTGTTCTGATTGCGTCGGCCACTACGAGCTTTGCGGATTTAGCAATGTCCTCAGCGTGCCTTGCCTTTTTCAGTTCCTGAAATCTTTGGGCGATAGGGTCAACTACCCTATCAGATTGCGCCTTACCTACTTCTGTAAGTTCGGATGCATAGGCATGCGGAAAAACCATTACCAAAGAAAGCAAAACAAATTTCACCGGTCTCTTCACTGTCTACTTCCCTTTCGGACGACCAATTTTTGCCAGGGTAAACAACTTGTATTCACAGGAACGCCTGGCTGCGTTCATTACTATCGAATGAACGATGCAAAATCAGAGCCATTGGGGGGAGAGAGGCTTCAAACGGCTATATTGAAAAAAACTCACAAATTTGTTATGTGATATGGCGCGTCAAAATGGGAAGCGTTTATTTATGGAGAAAAGATGAAAGTAGTATTTTTTCTTATCCTACTGTTGATTTGCTGGGTCGGAATGGCTGCTCCAACCTATAAGCACATTCTTCCTTACGGCTTTTTGGAAGTTCCCTCAGACGCTATTTCTGATCGACTTCGTAATGAGCTGTCACAAACAGCAAGATACGTTGGAAGAATAGAATTGCGGACGATCAAGGACATCGATGATATTAAGAGCGGAACAATGATTGCAAGTGGAACGGGTTACGTTGTGAGCCCGGGGAACGTGGTTTACACCTCGTCCCACGTAATCCAATTATGGCTAAGAAATAAGGACAGAATTAGTATCGCAATTCGATTGGATGGGCAGAGTCCAATTGCCATTGAAAAAATGTTATCGGACGATCATGAAAAGGACATTGCGAGTCTTTCCCTTCCCAAAACGGTCGATTCTCCTTTGACGATTACAAAAACATCATCAGAATTTGAAGGGGCTCGTGTAGCTGTGTTGGGCTATCCCTTAGCCGTAGATAAACAGATGGTAACATTCGGGCGAGTGATCAAAATTGAGGGGTCTATTTTCTTTCTCTCAAATCCTTCTTTGCCGGGTTGCAGTGGTTCTCCAGTCATACTGATTGACGGACAGGGGAAGCTAAAGTCGGTAGTGGGTACCTTGCGGGGCATAGAAAGCGTTTCTAATTTCGAAGACCTCAAAGGAGCTATTTCCATCGACTATTTAACTTATGATGCGATCAATAATCATTTGAATAGGTTGATGTCCGTGAGGGAGGTCAAGAAAACCTTGCAAATAGAAAAAGACCAAGCGGGCCAATTTGCTAGTAAGATTATTAGCGGATTTATGATGCCACAAGGGGATCCCGCTTACTTTACCGGAATGTGGAATTTTGACCTTAACCGGGCTGATGATGCCGTTAATGAGTTCGCTAAATGGCAGGGTTCAGTCCGAAGACAGATGAAATTCGTCAAGGACAACATTAGAGATTTATCAGAACCGCAGATACGGGCAGAACTGCATCGGTGCAACTCTGTAAATCTATCTTATCTGAAGAGTACAACCAAGATTCCAAGGGTGTTGTTCGATTC
>JACQOU010000126.1 GCA_016207775.1 Deltaproteobacteria bacterium | reverse complement strand
GTGACTTCGAAGGGACCCGCTTTCTTGCTCTTGCACACTTTTTGAAGCAAGAGTAAGTAAAGCGCAAAAAATATTCCTGGAATCAGTAGAGGCAGCATCACCGGCCAGGAAATCCGGTGATAATTGTTCAGTGTTTTCATCTGTGCACTTTTCACACCATGAGAGTTACTATGGCAAAACAACAAACCCCTCAAGCGCTGCAGCACCTGCTAGAGTTTCATCGAAAGTAATGAATTCTCCGTTTTCAGGTTGGTCGGTGAAAGCGACTAAAGCGGCAGCAAGTTGCATGGCATCTGCAGCACGCAAGCGATGCGAAGCAAGAATCCGTTCCGCTCGCCGTTTGACTAGCTCTACCTGTGTAATCTCAATCCAGGCTTTCTCCATGTGAGCAAGTCTTTTACGAAATTGAGAGATAATTTCTACCGGAACCGGTTTTTCACGGTGTCGCCGAAAGAGTGCAGAGAAGCACTCAACCGGCGTAAGAGTCCACACGAACACTTCAGAGTCTCCTGTTAGTAGATCACGGACTCGTGAGGATGTTTTTTCTTCAATGAGTAACGGAATAATCGCCGAAGCATCCCAAAATTTCATCGTCCCTCTTTGCGCTCTTTTAATAGTGCCTCTAGTACTCCCGCTCCTTCTCCGTGGAGACTCTTGGTGGCGGACGTCAGAATCTCGCTAGGAATCTTCCCTGTTCCACGACGAATAATTCCACTTGCTTCCAACTTTTGTAAATGTGTCTTAGTTGAGGTTTCTGGTCCTCCCGTCACCGGGACAATATCTGCAATCGCTTGGTTGCGATCAAGAATGCGAACCCTCTCACCCTGCTGGACATATCGCAGGTACTTCGAAAGCTCATTCTTTATTGTAGATATATTAGCTATTTTCATATGTCTATTATAGCTACTTTCAGTTATAATGCAATAGGCAAAGCGCTTGGGGCCATGCATCTAGAATCAGCAAAGAAAATGACCGTTTTTAAGATACCAACCAGGCAAAACCAACCACTAGCCGATTTTTCTAATTGATATATTGTGTTGGATCAGGATTGTAAATACTACATCGAGTTGCCTTCGCGATTTACCCGGTAGCGTGAGAGACTTGCGTAGGGTATATTCGCCCAATGCCTTGGATAATAGCCGCTTGCATTGTCGCTACGCTAATTGTCGTTTTCGTTCTGATCCGATCCCAACAGCATATGCTGACTAGCAGCATGCGTCTGCTGCAGGAGAATTTTGAAAGCTTGCAAAGAAATTTACTTTTATACCAAAAAGAATTTGAGCGTGGTGAGCAGACCAAGGCCTCGGCACTGAGATCCGAACTCGCCGATGGTTTGCAGATTAACCGCAAAGAGATGTCGCAGGGACTGGGACAAGCAAGCCAGCTCCTTGAAACAAAAGTAGGACTGATTGATCAGAAGCTCGATCGGCGCCTGGGTGAACTGACCGAGAGTGTTCAGAGCAAGTTACAGCAAAATTTGAAAGAGGGGTTCTTGCACTTTGAAAAAGTGCAAGAACATCTGAAATTTGCAGGAGAGCAGCTTCAGAATTTGAGTGCTGTTGGACAATCCATTAATGATTTAAATAGCCTGTTGAAATTACCTCATTTGCGTGGGGGATTTGGAGAAGCCACGTTGGAACGGCTCTTATCGGATATGTTGCCCTCTGATGCATTCGAACTCCAATACCGCATTTCGGATTCGACTGAACGAGTGGACGCCGTTATTAAGTATCCCAAATACGTACTTCCGATTGACAGCAAGTTTCCACGCGAGCAGGTATTGGCACTCTTTGAAACAACCGATCCTGCACGGCTGGAGCAAGCTCGTAAGAGCCTTTCCGAAGTGATGCGTGCGCTGGCCAAGCAGATCAAAGAAAAGTATATCCGTCCCGACTGTGGAACAACGGATATGGCGTTGCTTTTTGTTCCAAGTGAAACGCTTTATTTTGAGATCCTGCGAAGTGTGCGACTATGCGAGGAGCTAAGCCGCCAAAAAGTTTTCGCGGTCTCCCCGAACACGCTGGCGATTACACTGCATGCCATCGCGATGGCACGTGAATATTACGAAATGGCGAAAGGAATTGAACAAACCATTGTTGAAGTGAAAAAATCTCAGCAGCATTTTGACCACTTTGAAAAACGATTTCAGGAAACTGGAAAGGCACTTAGAAAGGCTGTCGATACGTTCGATATGGCATCCACGCATTTGTGGCGATACAGCGGCGCGGTTACCAGGCTGACAGGGGTGGAACATGTGGCCGTGCCAAACGAAGCCGAGTCGACTATTTAAATCTAACCGTTATGGCGCTTATCGAACAAAGATTACCTCCGCAGAACCTTGAGGCCGAGCAATCGGTACTCGGCGGGATCCTCATAGACAACCAGGCTTTTAACAAAGTAGTGGATGTCGTCAGCCCGGAAGATTTTTATCGTCCGAACCATCGAAAAATCTTCGAAGCCATGTGTGAGCTTGGAAGCAAGGGTGAACCTATTGATGCAGTCACGTTGACGGCCAAGCTAAAAGAGCTGGGAGTATATGAGGAAGTGGGCGGGGCAACCTACCTTGCCGAACTGCTGGAGAGGGTACCTACTGCCATTCACGTTGAATACCACGCCCGACTCGTAGCAAACCAAGCAGTCAAACGCAACTTGGTAAGTCTCTGTGGCGAGTTGGGAAACCGAGGACTCGATCCGTCGGAAACAACAGAAGAACTTTTGGACGATGCTGAAAAGAGGATATTCATGCTAACGTCCTCCAAGAAGCAACGGAGCATTCTGCCCATTCGCGATATCGTGCGTGATGCCTTCGTCGAGCTCGAAAAGAGATTTGAGAACCAGAACGAACTTACGGGCATCCCAACAGGCTTCATCGAACTCGACAAAATCACTTTAGGGCTTCAACCATCCGACCTCATTATTGTTGCTTGCCGACCCAGCATGGGCAAAACAAGTTTTGCCTTGGGCGTTTCGCGCTTTGCTGCCATCCACACAAAGCGACCGATCGTGTTTTTCTCTCTTGAAATGGCAAAGGAACAAATTGTCACCAGGTTACTTGCCGCCGAAGCGAAGGTGGACTCAACTCGCATACGGTCGGGAAAACTCCTGGAACAGGACTGGGCTTCGTTAACTCGGGCGGCTGGAGGGTTGTCCGAAGCTCACGTTTATATTGATGATACTCCCGCACTCACTGTATTGGAGATGCGAGGCAAAGCACGACGCCTCAAGGCTGAGCTTGGCGATTTGGCCCTTGTGGTTGTGGATTACCTGCAAATTATGGGAACTAACAGGTATGCGGAAAGCCGTGAGAAAGCCATTTCCGATATTTCACGTTCATTAAAAGCGCTGGCAAAAGAACTCCACGTACCGGTTCTCGCTCTTTCCCAGCTCAATCGCAATATTGACTTGCGAAATGATAAGCGTCCAATGCTGGCCGATTTACGGGAATCTGGAGCTATTGAACAGGATGCTGACTTGATCATTTTTATTCACCGGGAAGAAGTGGAGAACCTTCAACCAAACGCTGCCTCGGTTGCTGAATTTATCGTTGGAAAGCACCGCAATGGACCCCGCGGCACTGTCAAAGTTGCCTGGCTGGGGCAATACGCTTGCTTCGAAAACCTGGCTTCCAATCCCACCTGAAGAACTGGGAAAAGATTCCTTTTCAACCCGATCTAAATACCCCTTGAACAGCGCCATGACTGTGTTAGCATCACTATAAGCGGAAAAAAGAAAAAATCCTTGAAAAGAAAAGGACCAAAAAAAAAGGGTTCTCCCCTGTTCGATCAAGTGATTCATCTTACGGGGATTCCTACAAAGCAGTTCAAAAAAGATCTTAAGCAAATAGCAGAAAAAAAGAATCTCGATCCCGATAGCCTGACCATTGACCAGCTTCGACGTGTGGCAGCCAGCTATTTACGTCAGATTATGTCATCGATCCTGGATAGCGGGCAGGAAAAGAAATCCTAGCGAGTTGACTTGAGGACACTGGTCCGTCACAGAAGCCCTCCTTCGCCCGTCTGTTCCCTGAACGATGCACTGAAGTTCCAGGCAAAAGCTTTGCATTCTGACGGCTTAGCAGCGTTCTGACGCCTTGAATTTGTTTATTGTTTGCAGTGGCTTGGGGTTGCAGAAAAAGGCTATAATATGCTATGTAATGCCCTTCAAGTGGTGAATTCCCGAGTCGGGAGCACCCAGCCCCAGGCCTGTTTTTGAACAACAAGATAGAGGCTCTCATGCTGATGAGAAAACCAGTGCAATTCAATTGTGTTTTTCTTGGTGGACTACTGCTAGCAAGCGCTTGCACAACGACACCGACCAAAGTGGTAGGTCCAGTTGACGCTCCTGAGGTTAGAAAAAATGATGCGATAGCACAAATTCTCGACGGCAAGTCCGGGGAAAAAATCGCAACCCTACGCACTGAGTCGACCCCCAAAAAAACGGAGCCAAAACGTGCGGAAGACATCGAAAAGTTGACGATTGATGATGTCATACGGATAGAGGAGCCCAACACCCAAAATCTTTATGATAATAGCCGCTACGATTTTCCAATCACGATGAATTCAAGAGTGGAAGGCTGGATAGATTACTTTACTGGACGGGGCAAACACCATATGGAGCGATATCTCCAGCGCTCAAGCCGGTACATACCCGTCATGAAACAGATTTTTAGACAGGCGGGGCTCCCAGAGGATTTAGTCTATCTCGCACTCATCGAAAGCGGTTTTAATCTTCGGGCGCGATCGCGAGCTAAGGCGGTGGGCCCCTGGCAATTTATTCAAGGAACAGGTAAACGCTATGGCCTAAGAATTGATGCGTGGGTGGATGCCCGTCGAGATCCGATTCGAAGCACTGAAGCTGCCGCCAAGTACCTAAAAGACCTCTATCTGATGTTTGAGTCCTGGTACCTCGCAGCCTCTGCTTACAACGCTGGCGAGAACAAAATTCTTACCGCTATTGATGTATTGAAAACAAATAATTATTGGCGCATCTCTGACAGCAACATGATACGACGGGAAACAAAAGATTATATTCCCAAACTAATAGCCGCCGCCATCATTGCAAAGAATCCAAAACGCTATGGTTTTGATGATTTGCCTTACGACGAACCTTTGGAATTTGAATCGGTGGCAGTCAGCTATCCATTACACCTTCGGGAAATTGCCAAACTGGTTGAAGCTTCACAAGAAGAGATCTCAGACCTGAATCCTGAATTACGGCAACATCAATCTCCTCCCGATAGTTTCTATGAATTGCGTGTTCCAGTTGGGAGCCGGGTTGTTGTTGAACGCGCCTTAGCATCCAAACGCAATGAACTCACCCCTCAAAATCAACCGGGGCAATATGTAGTGCAATCTGGAGATACTATTGGGGCAATCGCGCGTAAATTTCACATTACCAAGAATGAGATTTGTCGGTTGAATAACTTGAATCCAAATGAAAAGCTCTCTCCCGGGTTATCCCTCCTAATGCCACCCAAGAGCTCAGCTCGGTATACGAAAGTTAAACGCGCTCCCAGCAGCAAGACGAAAACGTTTATCGTTCACCGAGTAAGAAGCGGGGAATCTTTGTGGTCTATTTCCGAAAAGTATAATGTGACCGTGCAAGATCTTTTCCGGTGGAATAATCTCAAGAAACCTCTCATCCAGCCAGGCCACAAATTGCGTATCCGAACGGAAGCATCGGCGGATTCTGATGAAGCATAGGCCAGGTTATCAGATGCTCCCTACGGTAAAGTAAAATTTTACCCCTTCACTATCTTTCCCAAGGCTTTGCGCCAAATCGACGCCTATCGGCCCCACAGGTGTTTTATAACGAAGCCCAATGCCAACACCCTCATGTCGCGGTTGGGAAACCAAGTCCGGAAATATTTGGCCACTATCGACAAAGATCGCGCCGGTAATATTTGCAAAAAGCGGGGAAGAGAGTTCTGCGCGTACATTATAAAATGCCGTTTGCTCAGAAGTGTCCGCTGGAGAAAATCGGTGCAGAGAAAAACCGCGCAGCGAAGCGCGTCCGCCGAGCGACAGATCGGTCAGCAAGCGACTTTTAGGAATGGGTTTACCGCTGAAAAACGAGCGAGCATAACCTGCCCCTCCATACAGCGCCAGCCCAATCTGTCGCCCAATCGGAAAATAGAAAGAGTGTCGGATCAGCGCCATTCCGAAAGAGATTTCGTCTTGGGAAAGCAGCAGTGGGTGAGCGAACTCAAGATCCGCAACGTGGTAACTTCCCGAAGTGGGATTAAAAGGATCGTCTCGAAAATCAATAATGATACCAGGCCCGGTTGACCCAATCGATTCCCGGCTAGCCTCTTTACTTCCGTCCAATGTTTCAATCGTCGTACGCTCATACCGGTAGAACCGATAATAACCGGTCACCACAGATGAAAACTTCTTTTCGATCTTCCCTTCAATGCGCGCTCGAGTCAGCACCTGAGGTCCGCTGGGGCTAATTTCCTGACTATCCAGACCCACCTGCGTCGAAAGGGCAAGGGGGACTCCCCATGGATAAGGCGCCCGATAACCCAGGACAGCAGAATATTCAATAAACGGAATCAGTTTGTCCTGGCTCAATGGAAGTTTCACCTCTCCCCTGGCCGAAACGGTATGGTTCAATCCTAACAAGTTCTTATATCCCAGCCCCAAGAAGGAACGAAGACGGAAACGAGGATCTTCATAGGTGCCACCGAAACCGATTTCGCCAAGCCCCGGCGATAATTCTTTGACTAACACCCTCAAATCCTTTTGGTCCCGAACATTGACATTGGCCTGGCTTAATATCTCAACGTGAGAAAAAAGCCCCAACAGAGCAATATTGTCCTCGGATTGGCGGATAGCTTCTGGATTATAAACGTCGCCAGTCTTTACCTTCAGTTCACGTAAGATCACGGCACTCTGGGTTTTCTTATTCCCTTCAATACTGATAATTCCCACGCGATACTGCACACCCTCATCGATTCTCAGAAGTATGTCAGCGTCAGCTCCATTTTTTGTTAGTACGACCCCATCACCCCCATGAGCAAATTTTGCATCTATAAAACCTCTCGCTTGATAATAATCGATAACTTTCTTCATCCCATCTTTCAGTGCTTCCTTATTGAGAGGATTGCCTGTCCTTAAACCGAGCTGAACGAGAACCTCAGCATGGGCCACCTGGGATACCCCTTCCATCTTTAATGAGGAAAGAATGGTTTGCACACCCAGGTCCAGATTCATTATGAGACGCACACCACGCTTATCTTCGCTAAAGACCACTTTCGGTGCAAACACAGTTGGAGAGAGATAACCCATCTTCAGCAATTCATTGCGGAAGTTCGTCAGGGCAGTTTTCACACCTTCTTCCCAATACAGATGACGCTGCAGAACACCGGGCGCATTTTCAAAAAAAGCTGCTACCAGTTTATCGTGGTCTCTCACTTCGCCAGTAAAAATAATATCGTCAATGATCACTCGCTGGCCTTCATCAATAGAAAAGCGAATAATTTTAAGGCGACCCTGATCTTCAAGCAGATTCACCACTTGAACCTTACAGAAATGATATCCCAGTGCTTTGTATTTCTCTTCTATGAAGGCGGCAATTCGCGTGGAAGCATCCGATTGGGATGTGATCTCTTCCGTAATAAGCTCTCTTAATGCTATCGTACCCAATGACCGGTTCCCAACAAACTCAAATTGTAATCGCTCCCCCATTTTTACAGACAGGTGGATATTTACTGCCGTCTTGTCTTGATCAAAATCCAACGAATAATCTTCCACACGCGAGGTGGGAAATTGATTGGTTCGGAAGTATCGATTTATGCGCTCAATACTGGCGTCCAATTCATCTTTAGAAAAGCCAGACCCATCCTTCAACGAAATGAGGCTCATGACAGGTACACGATCGTCTTTCGGCACTCCTGATAGAGTCACCCGCCGTACGACCGTGCGACTCCCCGCCTGGACCATTACCTCCAGATCTGCTTGCCCACCGGACGATGCTGAATCAAAGAGAATCTGAATAGCTGCAGAATAATAGCCCCTCGTCTCGTACGCATGCCTGAGCGCCTCACGCAGCTCCGCAATTTTGCGCATATCTGCGCTCGAGCCCTCTTCAAGAATCCCTTTATTCCTCACCTGCTCCAATATCTCTTTGTCCACTCCCACAAATCGAATTTGTCTTATGTTTTTGTTTTGAGAAACGTGAACCACCAGGCGCAAAGGGCCATCCCCTGGCACTTGCTCAACAAAAATCGTTTGATATCTGTTTTCAGCAAATAGCCCGCGTAAACCTTCATCAATGAGCTTTCGGTTGAAAGACTGGCCTATCCCCAACCCTAACCGCTTTCTTATGTGCTCAGCATCTTGTGGACTTACCCCTTGGACCTCCACCGACTTGATCTTGCGCTCAGAAAGATCCTGGGCAAATGAGATCGCTGGGATCCCCCCAAGCAAGAATATTACTAACCAGTTCATTAGTAAGTTCGTATAAGCACTCATTCGAATAAGAAGCGATATCTCAAATCAACGCCATAGGATTGCGTCGTTTGTGAGTCCGTACTCGTTTTTGCCTTATCCACAACTGAGCCGTTCAGAGTAAAGCTTTCGTTTAACATATGTTCAACTTTAAACTCTCTCACAGGAGCAGTTTCCAAAGTATTACTGTAAGATAATTTTGTTTTGTTGGTAACGTCCTTCTGAATCTGAACGGACGGAACGGTGATATCGCCGGAAGAAAAAGAAGTCACCGGATTTCTGTCCGAAGGAACCACTTTCTGGGACTGGCCTGCTTGGGGAGCAATCGTCACATCAACGCCCAACTCACTTTGGAGCTTGGATTGAATTGGAATTTGTCCGACCAGAGTCGTTCCCAAATCAACATAATTACCCTCCCCAGTCCCTTCCTGGCCCCTAGTGGTTACCCCTAGCAGAAGCAGTGAAATGATGTCTGTTTCAGCCAAAGCGGGCGATGAGCTCAAACGAAGCTTGTAATCATCCGGAGTGCCGAAGACATGAAGGTTCACTTCATATTGCTGGGGCGCCTGCAACTTGAGCTCCTTCACCAAAGTGCTGCCCGACAAATTAAATCTGGGAGCAATCTGACTGGCAGACTCAAAACGTACCGTACCCGTTCCAAGTGCAAATTTCTTTTCTCTAAAAAGCAGAGTTCCTCGAATCAATTCGGATGTGCCTAGCAATCCTAACTGTTGGGTGTTTCCCAGCAGGTGAAAATTACCCCGAAACTCCGCGTTCATAATCTCTGTGCGCACCATCACCTTTTCTTTTGCATCACAGGCAATGTCGAACCGAAAAGTTGGGGTTCCTGCACCTTCTTTTTTCACCTCTCCGAGATCAAACCTAGTGAGAGCTCCCTCTAGCAGCTGGCATTTACCTCCTAACTCGAAGGGAAGACTGTCTCCGCGAATAAAGAAATCGCCCGAGAGACGGACCGCTAGACTGCTGTGGGGATGTAACTGCAGGCGGCTAGCACTGAGCTTAATGTTGGGTGCAAAATCCTTAAATCGATTGATTCTAACGTCGCCCGTTGCCGTTAATGTCCCCCCTTTGGCTTCCGCTTGAAACAGATCAAGACTCACACGGTCTTGGCTCAAACTCAATTGGGCTTGCACATTTCGAAATTCGTCGGGTAACTCTCCCAAACGCACTACGCCATCCTCAAGAGCTAGATTGCCAAGCAAATGAAAGTTTCGAGGTTGACCGGACATCCGAATGCCGGCCGATACTTTCCCTGTCCCATATTCCAAGCCCGGAATAAATGGCTGCAAATACTGAAGGTCCACTTTACCGTCGAGGCTGGCGTTAACAACCTGGTTCGGTTGGTAAATTAAGTCAAAAGAAAACTGGCTATCGATTCCCACTAGAAGGGACCGATTGATTTTAATTGCCCCACGATCGATTTTGACATTGATCGGCTTGCTGTTCTCCATCGGCGTGCCCTTCAATCCCAGGCTGAGTTGGGAAATCGTCCCCGAACCCTTAGCAGTAGACCAATTACGCCAGTCTCCCTCAAACGCAAAATCCCCTGTTGCCATCACGCTTGTGAGTGTTGGGATATCTTTGCCCAAAAGCACGCTAACCAAGGGCATGACATCAAACTCACTGAAGTAGGCCAGTGCCTCCCAACGTGTTTTGTCCGCACCACGTTTAAGCCGGGCGCGCAGTCTTTCGCCAACAAGGTAGCCAATCACCTCAATCGCCGAGCCTTCCGTTCTAATAAAAATCGAAGAATTCGCTAAAGGTAACCCACGGAAAACAGTTCTCCTGAGCGTGATCTCACCCTGTCCGGTCGGTCTGGACATGTCACCTTCCAAGCTTAACTCACCTGAAACTTCTGCCATCAGCGGTGCCTGGCCACAAGCGGAAAGCTCTTCGAGCCTTAAGCCGTGGCTGATAAACCGAAGCTGCGAAGTGGAATCATCAAAACGGGCCCTGATTTCAAGGCCACCCGTTTTTTTCAAAAGCATCACTCGGTCGAGCGCAATCTGATTAGGCCGGTAGTGGATATTGAAGGCACCTGCCACCCAACGTTCATCGTACCAGCTAAAATCTCTTGCTTCACCGACCGAACTGATTTCTATTCCTTTTCCGTCGTGTCCGCCCTCGATTCGAACTTTGCCAGCCACTTCACCTGTTTCGGCTATCCTGAAACTCAGTTTTTGCTTCCGTAAAATGGAGAAAATGTGGTTGACCTCTGCCCTCTTTGCATCCGCATCGAATCGATAGTGGGTTTCTTTGGGCCGAAAATCGACAAAGCCGGATCCTACTATCGCGTTGCCCGGCTCCATGGATTCCAGCTTGTCAAAGGAAAGCAAATCATTATTGAAAAAAGCGGACCCCTTAAGATGGCCCAGCATTATGTTTGAAACTTCGGAAGAAACGACATCAAATTGCCCACCAACCCTCGTCCCCTCATCACCCACTTCAATCTCAGCAACAAGGTTTGCCCGTCCTCCCACATTTAAAGTGGAAATGTGGCCCAGCGAAGTCAACGAAAGACTCTCTCCTTTCACGGATACTTTCGCAGTATTGTCGAACGCCACGTACCCTTCAGTAATCGCCCTGCCCTCCAGCACAGATATTCGACTATTGAACTGCATTCTGTCCGCCAGAAATTCCAACTTTCCTTCGATATGACCCTTATCGAATTCCACTATCCTTTCCACCGAGTTTTTTTCCAGTACAGCGAACTGAGAAACAGTGGCGTTCATGTCCGATTGCAAATCGAAAGGTCCTGAAAGAAACCCAGAAACTTTCAGGGTGCCGTTCAATGCCATCCTAACAGGAGCATTGGGACACTTAAGACTATCCAAGATGCCTTCCAAATTAATTCCGTTCAGAAGCATTTCGCCTTCGATAGGAAAACGGTCTTGCAGGGTGACGGCTAGACCCACCGCAGTCAATGTCCCCCCCCCATATTTCATCCGCAAATTCGAAAGATGAAGTTTACGGTCACTTTTCAAAACATAGTTAAATGAACCACCGCCTAACTTGTATCCGTTGAGGGTAACATCCCGATAACTCACCTCACCATTCCCTTGTGGACTGCCATCTAAAATACTCAGAACTCCTGACGACTGGATGATTCCATCCACTTTGGGGACACCTGAAACCCAGAGTCTTTGAACCATTCCAAGCGGAGCAGATAGTTGGTAGGAGATATTCAAGTTAGTCAACTTACCCGCCGTAAGGGGCAATGAAGATGTGCCTTTTACCTGTAGCGAAAAGTCATTCCCTCCAATTTCTGCATGATTAATCCTCACACTTTTGGAGGTCAGATCGAAATCACAGTTGACTTTATTAAAGGCAATCTGCGAAGGACCGTATGTAATTTCTAGGTGCGGGGAATCGATTGAGACAGTTTGCTGGCGACTCGCCGAGTTTTGCACGAAAAGGCTAAGACTTCTTGAACGGATATTGAGCTTTGGATCTGCTGACGAGATGTTCAAAAGCGCGTCTACCGCACCGATCTTTTTTATCACCAGGGAAAACATCCCGCCACTGAGTTGGCTCCGCCCTTTTGTATGAGCCACTCTTTGAACTTCGCGAAGCAGCTGATCCGCTTTTGGCAAAACAATAGTGGGATGAAAAAATACGGCTTCATTGATAACGATTTGACGGGAAAGCAGAGCAATCGGTTGAAACTCAAACTTGATTTTGTCAATTGTAATGATTTCAGCCAACTGTACTGGGGCCCGGAGCGTGGTCTTCAACTGAACGCGGTTGAGATAAACTTTGGGAGTAAACGCTGAAAATTCAATGCTATCAATCTGAAGATCAATGCCGTATTTTTCCAACGCTCGACGGATTTCACCGAGCACCCGTCGTTGAACAGGGCTGCTTCCCAGTATCACATGCAAAACTGCATACAGGGCAACGACCACTAATCCAAACTTGAAAAAGCCCTTCTTCATAACTTGCTGTCTGAAACTTTCTTTTTTAGCTCACGCACGTTTCGGTAGTTGGGCTCCAGTTTTTCTAACTCTCGGATCTCTCGAGCAGCTCTTCGCTGGTCGCCAAGTCGAATGTAAATTTGAGCCTTTTTATAATGGCTTTCTTTTCTAATATTAAGGGGACATTTACCCGTGGCAACTACTCGCTTAAACAACTCCAATGCTTCTAAATATTGTTGGCACTCTATTAGAAACTGGCCTTTTAGACATTGGGCCTCCCAATAAGTGCCGCAAGTAGGCTGCAGCTTATCAAGCTGTCGAAAAGCCGCTCCATTGAGACCCATTTGCATAAATGCCACCGCTAAGTCGAGCCGACTTTTTTCCCTATCGCCAATGATTGGCTCACAACGTTTTTCAAATTCTGAGACTAAAGCTTCCAAGTCTCTTGGCTGAGGTTGGTCATCTCCAAGCTGCACTTCCAGCTTTTCAATCAGGCATTCCAACTCCGGTTCAGCCATGTAATCTGTCTTGGCCTGTTGATCCCTATTCCTAAATCGACTTTTTTTTAATGGTGCTCTCATAGAGGGCTCGCACAAAAGGAGATTAAACTCAATGCAAAATCCAGGTTACTAAGGAGCAAAGGAGAAAAACCGGCTACTTTACTTTCTCGACGTAATCACCCGTACGTGTATCAATTTTAAGCGCGTCACCAATACTGATGTGAAAAGGAACCGTTACGGTCAGGTCAGTGGACATGGTAGCTGGCTTACCTCCGCCGCTAACCGTATCACCTTTTATTCCCGGTTCTGTATACTTGACCTTTAGAAAAACAAAATTGGGCAATTCAAGCGCAATAGGCTTCCCTTGATAATAAAGAACCTCAATTTCAAGGTTCTCAGTCAAAAAATACTTCGCATCTCCCACTTGAACTGACTCAAGCAGCACCTGCTCATACGAATCCAAGTCCATAAATTGGAAACCAGACCCGTCGCTGTATAGATATTGCATTCGCTTATGCTCAAGATCAGGTTCACCTACTTTCTCCCCCGATTTGAGCGTTCTATCTATGACATTGTTGGTGAGCAAATTCTTGAGTCGGGTACGAACAAAGGCATTTCCCTTGCCCGGCTTCACGTGCTGAAATTCAACAATCTGATAGGGGACGCCATCCATTTCAATAAACAAGCCCTTTTTAAAATCACTCGTAAAATACATTTTTTCCTCAATCGTCTTTCTCTCTTAATTCGAGAGAAATTTCAACCAGGATTTTACACTTGAATGGGCGAAAAAAAGGGCAACTACATTAATCGCTTGGGCTCATTTCTACCCCAAACGACACACTAGGAATCTTTGTTTAATTGTTGGACCCGCAGTAGCAGCGTCCTGAGGGTTTCTATCTTTCTTGCCCGCAGAATAGCCTCCTCGTTTACCCCCAAACGGAGCCGGCAAATATCTATTTTGGATCCACGACTACTTGAAGGGTACGTAGCCTGCAATTTTTCAAAGATACGCAAGGATTTCTCATATTGTCCTTGAGCAAAGTAAAGATCGGCCAGGGTTTCAGTCGTAATCTCTGGATTATTTCGTTCCCTATCAAAGACATGACTAATGTGCTCAACCTGATAAGCCTCCTGCTCATCTGCCGGTGACTCGCCCAAGGAAGCGTCGACAGCACTTTGCTCGGGTTGTTCCCCCAAAGAGAGCAAGTCCAAAATACGACGGTCCGACTCCTCCCGCTCAGCCGCCGTTCGGCGCTCAAGTTCACTCTCAATTCCCTGCAACCATTCTTGCTCCGAAATCCAACCACCCATTTCCCAGTGAGCGACTGAACTCGGCTGGGTGGTCGATGCAATATCTGTCGGGGGCGCAACCGTAACCGCCTCCTTGTTAGTCTCCAAATCATGTATTTTCTGAGCAAGCTCTACGTCATCGGGGGCCAACTTCATTGCCATCTTGTACGAGTGAAGAGCGTTGCTGGTATCGCCTCTCGCAACAAAGACATCGCCGAGCGAGCGATGGGCTAAGAGATTATTCGGGGCCTGTCTTACAACGGTTTCAAATTCGATTTGCGCTTCGTTGTACAGGCGCTTGTCCATATAACATCTCGCCAATGTCACTCGTCCACTATAGAATTCGGGATGATTCTCAAGCCCTTTTTGACAAATCGAAATGGCCTCCTCAAACCGACCCATTTTCCGGTAAGCCTCCGCCAGAGGAGCAAACACTCGGCTAGTGGAATCCGATTCATATTTACGCAACAATTCTGTCAGGTGCTGAGGCTGCTGGTCGTAAATGCGACCTAAAGCTTCTCTTACTCGATGATAACGCGGTGTTTTATCTAATGGCATAGTAAAGGTATCTTATACATTTCATCATTTTAGGCGTGAAAAAGCAATAAATGGTGCATCATGCTAAGGATAATTCCCTTGCGAAAATGCGCTTCCGTAACCAGACAACAAGCGCGACCAATAAAAATTCGGATACAGCAACTTCAAGCCACGTTGGCCGCAAGCATGTGCGGTAAGTAGCGGATACAAATGCACCGGCAAATTGATGGCCATCCAATATCCCTCTTACTAATCCATTGATTGCCCACAACACAATCTCTTGAACGCAATCGGGAAGACATAGCGCAATAGGCATTAAGAAACCCAGTGGGATTAAAACCAAATCCCACAACCAATCCACCAGCAAGTTGCACAAAGGAGCGATCCAGGAAACTTTGCAAAAGAAAAAAGCGGTGAGTGGAAACATTAAAATCGGCATGCAAACAGATAGAAAAAAGTACGTGCGCCATGGCGAACTCAGTCCTCGGCCCGTCATGATTTCCGCCAATAATGCGGTGGCAGCCACACTCAGCATAAAACCACAGCTCCCAACCTGCTGTGGCTCCAAAAGAATAAGAATCGCCACGGATGAACAGAGCAACTGCAACGTCCCGCATTGCAATCGTCGAAACCGCAAAAGAGCGAAAAACAGCGCCATACATAATGTCCGTTTAATAGGCGCACATCCTCGGCCCGTTAGCATAAGAAGCCCGGAGATTGCTAACGGGAGACAAAGGTCGAGATATCGGTACGCCTGCAAGAACTGAGCGCCTTTTGGGATCCTTAAAAAAAACTGTGCCATCCATCCAAGAAAAAAACGAACCATCAAGTATAGAATGATGACATGCTGGCCGCTCAAAGCAACCAGCTGCAGTAAACCTCCTTCTCGATAGAGTTGTTTAACCGAAGGGGGGAAAAACCCCAAATCCCCAAACCACACCGCGTGTTCTAACCCCATCAAATAAGGATAATTTTGCAACCGACCACGAAAAAAGTGGTCCAACCAGTTCGGGACCGAGAAGGGTCTCACCCACTCGACCGGTTCAACTTCCATGCGGCTCAGTGCACCTAGCAAGAGCGGTCTTTGCCAAATGCCCAGTTTGTCTTCAATAAGGCCAGGATTTCTTCTCCCTACACGGCAGTGCAAGAAACCCGAAATTCGAACTCTGCGTCCTAGAAATGAACTGCGTGTCTCAGCAAACCTGACAGTACCTGGAAAGCTTTGAAAGCGGTCCCCTCTCAAGATGCCAGGACTTTCAAGGACAACCTTTCCATTGGTGTTCAATTGAAGAACTCCCAGCAATTGCATTTCTTTAGCGCTGGACAGACCATGACAAATGCTCAAAGCACTCTCTTGGCTCGCCCGCCAAAGAGCAACACGGAACATCGCTAAGCAAAGAAGAATGATAATGACGACGGTTTTCACCTCTGGGAGTGTTGCAAAGCAGGGGCCGTTCCTGGATAGGTACTTGTACTGCAGCCAAAACAATTGGTTTCGTTCGGAAGCCGTTTTTTAACTCCTTGACAATACAAGGCAAACTGAAATAGAAGCTATCTTTTACGAGAAGGGAATCGGCGTGTACGCAGTCATTCGAACAGGCGGAAAACAATATAAAGTTGAGCAAGGACAGGAACTTCTTGTCGAAAAGCTTGTGGCAGAGCCCGGACAGACAGTTGAAATATCAGATGTCCTTCTTTGGGCCAATGATGCAGAGGTTTCCGTGGGAAGGCCCATAGCGCCCGTTACGGTGCAGTGCCGTTGCATTGGCCATGAAAAAGGGCCCAAACTGCGGGCAATCAAATACAGACGAAGAAAAAACTATCGTCGTACTTTCGGCCACCGGCAGCTTTATACACGCTTGTCCGTCGAGAAAATTGAAAAGAAAGGGTAAATCTCCATGGCTCACAAGAAAGCAGGCGGTAGCTCACGCAACGGAAGGGACAGTCAAGGCCAGCGCTTGGGAGTCAAGATATTTGGGGGCGAGGTGGTCAGGGCTGGAAACATCCTCGTCCGGCAAAGAGGCACAAAAATTCACCCTGGGCTCAATGTAGGTACGGGTCGCGATTGGACGCTGTTTGCTCTAATCGAAGGCCGGGTACGATACGAGCGATTGGACAAAACTCGCAGACGGGTTAGCGTCCTTCCTCTGGCTTCCTAGGCTAAGCCTTCCCACCTTCTTGCAGGCGAGCAACTATGCGGTTTGTTGATGAGGTTAGTATTCGTGTCCAGTCGGGAGCTGGAGGCAATGGCTGTGTCAGCTTTCGCAGAGAGAAGTTTGTCCCCAAGGGAGGGCCAAACGGAGGCAACGGCGGACGCGGTGGCAGCGTTTTTTTTGTTGCTACTCATGACAAAACAAGCCTACTTGATTTTCGTTTCCGACCTATTTTTAAAGCGCAACGTGGGAGTCATGGTCGCGGCAGCGACTGCGACGGGAAAGCGGGCGAAGATCTCGTGGTGCAAGTCCCGCCAGGAACGTTAATCTCGGATTGCGCAAGCGGCGAATTGATCGCCGATTTGGTGGAAGTGAACATTCCCACTCTTGTTGCCAAAGGCGGACGCGGTGGCCGGGGAAATAAATCGTTTGTTTCGTCCACTCGCCAGGCACCCAAGTTTGCGCAAAAAGGTGAGCCTGGCCAAACACGTGAACTCAAGCTCGAACTCCGGCTCATTGCAGATGTGGGGCTTATTGGCTTGCCCAACGCAGGAAAGTCCTCCTTATTGAGAAAGATCTCAAAAGCCCGGCCTAAAGTTGCCGATTATGCATTTACGACACTCGTGCCTCATCTGGGGGTCGCTCACCACAAGGGAGTTTCTTTTATTATTGCCGATCTGCCTGGACTTATCGAAGGGGCTTCCACAGGTCTGGGGTTGGGCCTTCGATTCCTTAGGCATGTGACCCGCAGTCGATTATTGCTCCATCTTGTAGACATCTCCACCCCACTCGAGAAATTACCTTCGAATATCCAAGTCATTCGCAACGAACTTCGAGCCTTTGACCCGGAGCTACTTGAACGCGAAGAGTTTATTGTCTTCACGAAGGCAGACTTATTGCCGTCGAAAGAGCTCAAGCATCGCATGCTGGCACTAAAGAAAAATGGGTTTTCAGGTTTTGCAGTCAGTAGCCATAGTGCATTGGGCATTAACGAACTGCTCGATGCAACGATTGAACAGTTAAAGAGAAGAAAGAAGGAACTGGGCACAGCACTTAACCCGACAGCGGAAATGGCAGGTGAATGATGTTTACATTATTTGGAGGAACCTTTGATCCTATTCACGAAGGTCATTTGCATTTAGCTACCGAAATTGCGGCACACTTTCCGATCAAAACACTTTTTTTCATACCCGCACAACAAAATCCCCATAAAGCGGAAAAGCCCGACGTTTGTTCTGACGATAGACTGCAGATGCTTCACCTTGCCCTAAGGGAGATGAACAATCCGAAATTTTCAATCCTGAACTGGGAGCTCAACCGAACAACGCCCAGTTACACAGTTCTCACCCTTGAAAGATTCGTAGTCGAATACAAGCAAAACCCCGCCCTGGTAATGGGTAATGAAGTCTTTCAAAGGCTTTCCAAATGGTATCGGGCTGAAAAAGTGATCGACATGGCGGACCTCATTGTTATCAATCGTCAGGAAATGCCTTTTGAACCCGAAATCTTGCTAAAAAAGTTAAAAATCAGAGACTATAAGTGGAAGATCGAAGGACAGAAACTCGACCATTCAGGAAACAGACGTTGGATTGAGCAATTAATCATTCAGCCCTTGCCCCACTCGGCTTCTTTAATAAGAGAGGAGATTTATCGACGGTGGCAACAAAATGATATGGAGCATCCGCCGCAAGGAATCCAACGCTCGGTGTGGCAGTATATTAAAGAAAAACGGCTCTATTCCGTTACTAAGAGAGAAGGTTAATGAGTCGCTGTCGTAATCGCGACAGCGCGTATCCAGAGGGTTGTGGGCCCGAAGGATCTCGTCGTAAGCCGTTGAAACCAGTAAGGAGCTTTCATGAGTACCGATAAGAAGACCGTTAAAGATGTCAAAGAGCTCCTGGATGGCATTTTGGACTTCGGCCCGGAAAACCCAACCAATCCTTCCGACGATGCAACGGATAGAATCCGCCAAATCGTTAAGAAACTTCAGGAAATATCCAGGCGTATCGACCACTTATCTTCCCAACTCTGAGAACAATGACTCAATGTAGCGCTTTTCATTCCAGGCACTTGGGCCACGAACTTATGGTTTGACTGCTGCTTCTGTGGTAAGTCGTTCCATGTGACGTTTACCCGAAATTCCTCACCAAAATCAGCGATTATTCTACTTTCCGGCGGACTGGACTCCTCGATTGCAATGGCGATGTCCATGGAGGAGGGATTAACCCAACCCGTTCTTGCGCTCACGTTCGACTATGGCCAGCGGGCCGCACAGTGCGAAATGAGGAGTGCCGCAAAAATTGCAGAAAATTTCAAAATTCAACATCTCACACTTAGGCTTCCATGGTTTGCTGAGTTTTCGCAAGCATCCGGTTGTAATAACGCCCTGTTGTCTGAAAGCGTCCAGATACCCACACCTAACATTGCCGAATTATCCGATCCCTCCTTTACTGGAATGAGTGCAAAGGTAGTCTGGGTCCCTAACCGTAACGGAGTCTTTATTGAGATTGCCGCTTCAATTGCTGAAAGCCTTGGCGCTCACGATATCATTGTTGGATTTAATCGCGAGGAGGCCCAAAGCTTTCCTGACAACTCAACTGCCTACCTGGATGCAATCAACAGGGCGCTTTCTTTTTCTACTTCAAACGCAGTCCGTGTCGTATGTCCGACCGCAACTCTAACAAAGCTACAAATCGTGCAAGAAGGCATTAAGCACCATTTTCCTTTTGAACTTTTGTGGAGCTGTTATCGCTCTGGCACCCGGATGTGCGGACAATGCGAGTCTTGCCTGAGGCTTAAGGTGGCATTCGCTAAGAATGAAATTCATTTCAGTGAATACTTTGAAAACACTTCTCTATCCTAAAGACCTTTGTTACGACGGAACGCAGCTTTCCTCCCATTGGATATACCGTACGTTTGATCTAGCGGGTGATGCTTTGGTCGCCTTCCAAGGAAAGGCTCAAGTCACCACGGATCACATGGTGGACTTAGAGGACGTAAAGAACAACGCCCCTATTTATAGTCCTCGCATGCTTCATTTTGTCGGCGAATGGTTCCGTGAGGGACTCGATATTGCCATCCTCTACCAAAACCTGCTGGTCCGGAACGCATACGAAATTCTGCTCCAAAAAAGTCTCGTTGGACTTTCCAGAAAAGGCAATGACCTATTTTTTCAAAACAGGAAGCTATCCGTATCCATCGCCACCTGCTCGGCTGTCTCTCTGTTAATCCACCTGGGCATTAATATCCGTACGGACGGAACTCCTGTTCCAACCGCCGGGCTCAATGAACTGGAGATAAGCCCGATGGAGTTTGCAGACGAATTGCTGGAACGATTCTCTCAGGACTTCGAAGGATGGAGGCGCGCCCGGGCAAAGGTGCAGCCAAGGTGAAGCGAGCCTACAATCCACATCCGCGCTTCAAATACAATTCAATGGTGCCACGTCTAGCATTCTTGTTGGGATTGATGCGAATGGCGATGCCTTCCAGCAGCCCAGGCCGAAATTCAGCTACCTTATGATAATTTTTTTCAACCTCTGGCAAATGCTCGCGAATGGATTGACGGATGACAAGAGCGCCGTCACAGCTTAATGCAGGTGATTGCCCCAATTGGGCACCCGAAATGCCGTCATATTTTAGCTTTCGTTCAATCAATGAAGCGGGAAAAAACACCAAAGTATCATCGACAGCCACTAAGCGAACAATCGTTTTATTATTCTCAACAAAAGTCGCCAGGCCGATAACGCTATTTTGCGGAACAGCTGTCACACACAGCACGAGCAGAACACCATTTACAGCCGCACCATATCCAATGCGCCACCACGATCTTTCGTGCAGCAACTGAACCACAAGAGGAACAAGGAGAATAAGAAAGACACCGAGGATGGGGATTAAAAATCGCTCCTCTTTATGGGGTACAATCGAATGGGCAATTAGAAAAACAACCAGATAAGACAGGGCGGGTAACAGCGGTCCGTATTCTTCTTTCCAGCGCAGGCCTTTGAATCGAGAAAACAAAGTGGGTGGAAGACTGAGCAGAGCCAGCATCATTAGAAACAAATACGCAGGGCCCACTCCGTAGCTCGAGGAGTAGGCCCAGTTATACTTTACATAATCCAACAACGTTTGATGGAACGCCCCTTTAAGAAACTGATCGAGAAAACCCGTTATGGTGAAACCCAAAAAGCAACTTATCCCCAATACAGCCCAGTCCAGGAAACGTCTCTTTAGAGCAACCAGAAAAAAGAGCGACACCACGCAAACGCCAGTCTGAAAACGAAAGACTGAAGCACAAGCAAGAAATGCAACTGCAAATCCTAAGGAACGAAGCCGCTGATGAACGTAATAGTGACAAGCAAAGAAACTGCTTGCAGTGAGAAAAGGGGCTGAAAGCGATTCGATCATAGCCCTCGAAAAAAATAGTGGGCAAAGAAAATAAAATCCAATTAAAACAAGGCAAGTGAACTCACGTGCATGATCTCTATCTGCAG
>JACQOU010000139.1 GCA_016207775.1 Deltaproteobacteria bacterium | reverse complement strand
GTGTACGTACCCGGCTGTCCGCCCACGCCAGAAGGTCTGATTTATGGACTATTGAAGCTGCAGGAAAAAATCAAGAAAGGAGGCATGGTTCGTGCCCGAGATCGATATAAAAGGATTGAGCGATAAGGCTCCCGCTTTTCTGGAGCGTTTTTCGGGAGAAGTCCTTTCTGTTTCCGATTTCCGGGGTGATTTGGAAATCTGTGTGAAGAAAGATCGTTTGAAGGAAATGGTGGGCTTTCTTAAAGAGGATTCGTCGCTGAGCTTCGACATTCTCATGGACCTCTTTGGGATGGATTATTCAACCTTTCCCATTGCGCAACTGGAGCGTTTTGCGGTTGTTTACAATTTTTATTCGGTGTCGCGCAAGAAAAGGCTCAGGTTAAAAGTGTTTGTGCCGGAACAGGCAGCTGAGCTTGACTCTATCCACGAAATTTACAAAGCAGCAAATTGGTATGAGCGGGAAACTTGGGATATGTTTGGAATTCGCTTCTTGGGGCATCCGAACTTGGTGCGCATCCTTTGCCACGGGGAATTTCAAGGTCATCCCCTTCGAAAAGATTATCCCAGTGATCAATATCAAAAGTTAAAACACGCAGCGCACTCTAACGAAATTTAGTAAGGTGACGATGGAATCAGCAGTCGAACAATTGAATCACAAACCGGAACGAGCCAACAAGGCTTCGCAGAAAAATCTGATGCGACTTAACCTGGGGCCTTCTCATCCAGCCACCCACGGAACATTGCGAATTTTTGTGGAATTGGATGGCGAATTTATTCGGCAGATGAAACAGGAAATTGGGTATCTGCATCGCTGTTTTGAGAAGATGTCCGAAACACATACCTGGAATCAAGTGGTTCCGTACACGGACCGGCTGAACTACTGCTCTGCACTGATGAATAATGTGGGTTATGTGATGGCGGTTGAAAAGCTTTTGGGGATAACCGTTCCCAAGCGCTGCCAGCGTATTCGGGTGATATTGTGTGAGCTTTCGCGGATCGCGGATCACCTGGTTGCTATTGGTGCCAACGCTGTTGATGTCGG
Organism: Deltaproteobacteria bacterium; assembly: GCA_016207775.1. Lineage (GTDB taxonomy): Bacteria > Bdellovibrionota > FAC87 > UBA2466 > UBA2466 > JACQOU01. The sequence continues at coordinate 4,811 of JACQOU010000139.1, read as the reverse complement.
TGCGCTTACGTGCTTTTGGTACTTTTTTAGGGAACGGGAAAATCTTTACGACCTCTTTGAGGCCGCTTGCGGCGCACGGCTTACCACTAGCTACACCCGAGTAGGCGGGCTGATGCGGGATTTGCCGGATGGTTGGACGGATTGGTGCAGGAAAATCATAGGAAATATTCCACGATCGATTGACGATGTGGAAGGTCTGCTCACGAGTAACCGAATATGGATTGACCGCACTCGGGATGTTGCGCCCATTACGCGGGAGGTTGCTTTACAGTATGGATTTACTGGCCCATGCCTAAGAGCGTGCGGTGTTCCTTACGATATCCGTAAGGCGCATCCTTATTATGACTACGATCAATTCGACTGGAATATCGTTACAAGCACTGCAGGAGATACGTACGCGCGTTACTTAGTGCGCATGGGTGAAATGCGTGAAAGCTTAAGAATCGTACAGCAGGCGTTGGATGATTTACCTGATGGCCCAGTAAATGTCGACGATTGGTCGGTGGTACTGCCTCCCAAGGAGGCGGTTTACACGACGATAGAAGGGTTGATTGCTCATTTCAAACTTCTTACTGAAGGGTTGCGCCCGCCGGTCGGCGAGGTTTATTCGTATACTGAGGCTGCTAACGGCGAGCTTGGCTTTTTTATTAGTTCACATGGAGTGGGCAGACCGTATCGAGTGAGAGTGCGGCCGCCTTGCTTTGCCATTTATCAAGCCTTTCCCGAAATGTGCCTCGGGCAAACCGTGTCGGATGCAATAGCCGGGTTGGGCAGCCTCAATATTATTGCAGGAGAGTTGGACCGATGAGCTCGACCGAATTTACTGCCGATAGAAAGGAGCGGTTCAAAACGATTGTGGCTAAGTATGAGCAGCCGTCGTGCGCTTTGTTGCCGGTTCTCTATCTGGCACAGGAGCAATGGGGTTATTTGAGCTCTTCAGTGCTTGAATATGTTGCAGGCCTTTTAGGACTGCCTGTAGCCCATGTGGCCTCCACGGCAAGTTTTTATGTCATGCTGAAGAAAAAGCCGACGGGTAAGTATTGGCTTCAGCTGTGCAACAATGTGAGTTGTACCATGCTCGGGTCAGAGGAATTGTTAGCTGTCTGCAAAGAAGAATTAGGATTGGAGCCAAACCAAACAACCGGCGACGGACTTTTCACGCTGAGTTGCGTGCAGTGTCTGGGTTCTTGCGGAACAGCTCCCGTCGTTCAAATTAATGATGACTATGTTGAGAACTTGAATCCTTCGTTGTTTCGAAAGTTATTACAACGGCTGAAGGTCGGGGATGAGAGCGTTATTGGCGAGATGACCAAGGAGATGCATTCGTGAAGCGACTGGATCCAAGTCGAAGAATTTTGCTTGCCGATATGGAGACAAAAGGCTTGGCCGATTGCAAAGTCTTTGAATCTCGTGGTGGATATCAAGCACTAAAAAAAGCCCTCAGTATGCCTCCAAAGGATATTATCGAAACGGTTAAGAAGAGTGGCCTGCGCGGGCGGGGTGGTGCGGGTTTTCCTACTGGAAATAAATGGGGATTTGTCCCGCAGAATAGCGGGAAGCCGATCTTTTTGCTCTGTAACGCGGACGAATCCGAGCCGGGGACTTTTAAAGACAGACTGCTGATGGAAAAAAATCCCCACCGTTTAATTGAGGGAATCGCCATATCGTCGTTTGCAGTGAATAGCCACAAGGCCTACATCTATATAAGGGGCGAATACGCAAAAGCGGCCAGTATTCTAGAGCGCGCGGTTGAACAAGCGTATTCGGCTGGGTATCTGGGAAAACGAATATTGGGTAGTTCATTTGATTTGGAGCTTGTGGTTCACAGAGGAGCAGGTGCTTATATCTGTGGTGAGGAAACAGGGTTGATTTCTTCGCTTGAGGGGAAGAAAGGGCAGCCAAAACTCAAACCGCCTTTTCCGGCTGTGTCCGGTTTTTTGGGATGTCCGACAGTAGTGAATAATGTCGAAACGCTTTTTACTGTTCCATGGATCGTTGAGCACGGCGGCGAGAAGTATGCCGCTTATGGTACGGAACAAAGCAAAGGCACGAAGCTTTTTTCGATCAGTGGATGGGTGAATAAGCCAGGAGTATACGAGGAAGAACTGGGCGCTTCGCTCAAAGATTTCATCGAGTATTATGCGGGCGGTATGAAAGGGGGAGCGAAACTTAAAGCGGTCATACCGGGCGGAAGCTCTACGCCCCCATTAACAGCTGAGGAAGTTGAAAAAGCGACGCTGGACATGGAGAGCATGGCAAAGCTGGGAACGTTCTTAGGTTCAGGCGGAATCATCGTGATCCCTGATCAGTTGTGTCTGGTGAAGCTGGTTGAGCGCATTGCCGAATTTTACTGGGATGAATCGTGTGGCCAATGCACCCCTTGCCGTGAGGGAACGGGGTGGCTCTATAAGATGGTTGCTTCCATAGAGCACGGGAATGGAAAAGAAGTCACTTTGGAAGACATCAAAAAAACCGGCCGGAACATGATGGGCGTGACGATTTGCCCGCTTTCGGATGCAGCGGCGATGCCGATACTTGGTTTTGTGCAAAAGTTTCCAGATGAATTTCTGGAACACATCCGGGCAAAACGATGTCCTTACGGCGAAACGCACTGAAGAATTGATATGGAAAGTGTAAAACAAGTCGAGCTGACAATTAATGATCGGAAAATGAAGGTAGCCGCTGGAACTACTGTGTTCCAGGCAGCCGATAAAGCGGGAATTTTTATACCGCATTTTTGTTACCACCCTGATTTGACGATTGCGGGTTGCTGCCGGATGTGTCTGGTGGAAATCAAGGGTATGCCGAAGCTTGCCATTTCTTGCAACACGCCAGTCAGTGAAGGAATGGTTGTCCAGACGGAAAGCCCTAAAGTAAAGGATGCTGTTAAGGCGGTATTGGAGCTTCAACTGATTAACCACCCCTTAGACTGCCCGATTTGTGACAAGGCAGGAGAGTGCCGACTTCAGGATAACTACGCTCGGTATGACCTGCAGGCGAGTCGCATGCAATACGAAAAAGGACACAAACCCAAGGTGATGGATTTGGGGCCTTTGGTGCTGGATGCTGAACGGTGTGTGCTTTGCGCGCGCTGCGTCCGTTTCACGGCCGAGGTTACCAAGACGAACGAGCTTGCCATCTATAATCGGGGCGATCGCAGTACGGTCGGTACTTACAACAATCAGCCGTTCACCAATCACTATACCGGGAATCTGGCGGATATGTGCCCGGTGGGCGGATTAACGGCGAAAGATTTTCGTTTTCAGATGCGCGTTTGGTTTCTGCAGAAAGTGCAATCGGTCTGCACGTTGTGCGCTCGAGGTTGCAATACGCTTGTTTCGGTCAATCAGAGCCGAATGCAGCTTTACCGAATAGAGCCTCGCAGGAATCCGTCGGTCAACAAGAGCTGGATGTGTGATACGGGACGGTGGGATTATCATTACGTCTATGACAACTCACGGATAAAAACACCCGTGCGGCACGAAGATGGGCGCTTGGTGGAAAAGCCCTGGCTTGAATGGCTTACTGAAACGAAAGAAGGAGTCAACCGAGATCCGAAAGGGGTTCTGATTGCGATAAGCACTCAGGCGACGAACGAAGAAATAGTTGATTGTGTGCAGGGCCTTCGGGCGTTGGGAGTCGAGAATTTCTGCTGGATTGTCGACGAAGCGGTCGTGGGCGAAACACAGCCTTATGACGGAGTTTTAAGGCATCGTGATCTGACCGCCAATGCTTCGGGTTTTTTGAAGCTTGCTCTGGGACTGCAAATTGAGCGCTATCACTATGCTGATGTGAAAAAGCTTTTCGAACAAGGGCGCTTGAAGCAGGTATTGATTCTTGGGCTTGAGGGGAAGGTGGGGGCATGGGTCTCGTCTTTTATGGCCGCCATCCCGCGCGATGTTGAAGTAACGGTCCATGCGACAAATGTTTCCCCTTATTTTGAAAGTGCGAGGTGGTGGATCCCCAATGTTTCTTCCTTTGAAAAATCGGGGACGGTTGTCAATGCTTTGGGGCGAGTGCAAAAGCTCCAAGCCGTTATTCCGCCGCAACATACGGCTCGTAACATTCACGAAATTGTGTTGGGTCTGGCTCAAGGTCATGACCGGATTTCCTTGCCAAAAGCACATGCTGAGAATCTTTTTGAAGCCCATGTGAGTGCAAGGTTGTTGGGCCGCCCAGTGAATTGGCGGGAACTGGATCCGTTGGGAGAAAATCTTGCAAGTGAAGGTGTGGCATGAGCGCTCAAGTAACCCCCAAGTACACACTTCCGATCTCTCAACGCATTTACGTGGTGGCAATTTTTAAGGGGATGCTCATCACGGCTCGCCACTTTTTTAAGAATCTTTTTAGCCCTCGTTCCTTGCCTACGATTCAGTATCCTGAAATGCGCCGAGCTTATTCACCAAGGTTTCGCGGACTTCATATTCTGACTGAGAAGGCAAATGGCGAGGTGAGGTGTACGGCGTGCATGTTGTGTGCGACGAACTGCCCAGCAGATTGCATTCACATAACAGCTGGAGAGCATCCCGATCCCGAAGTGGAAAAATATCCTGTCGAATTTAATATCGATATACTTCGCTGTGCTTTTTGCGGAATGTGTGAGGAAGCTTGTCCCGTCGACGCCATTCGGATGGGCCCATCTTACGAGCTTGCCGACTACACCCGGGAAGCTTTCATCTATACGAAGGAAGCCCTCCTTCGCAACGGCAACCACACAATAAGCAAGGTCACCAGGTAACGCTCTGAAAAGGGAAAAGGTACATCCTTCCTTTTCGGAAATAAGGCCTCCGCCCCGTGAGCTTTGCTCACGG
>JACQOU010000138.1 GCA_016207775.1 Deltaproteobacteria bacterium | reverse complement strand
GGTAAGGGACATCCACATCTTTTTTTGCTATCAACTTAATTTTATAAACTGAATATGAACCCAACTTGTCTGTGCCTTCTGCCGTAGCATTGAATTTTTCAGCAAGCTGCGATTCATCAAAATCGGCTCTTCTTGAATTTGTCCCGCCAATTCGCTCACGTTCGGTTCGACGCTCCCATTTGCCCGTATTGGGATCAAACAGCCAAAGATTCTTGTCGATTTTCAAGTAACCCTTGCCCGCCTCCTCTTTAGGTTTTGTAAACAACATGGCAAATTTATCGTCATTGTCCCTACGGTACACAACCACCTGAAAAACTTTGGGCTCCTTCCCTTTTTCCGTCTCCTTCACAAAGCACAAAGCTTTGTAGTCACCCGTGTTTCGTTGCCTACCATCCAGTATTTTGATGACTTCAAGCGCTCGAATATCCGTGAAGACAGGAGCTGCTTTTGTCTCCGGAGGCGCACTTTTTATGGTTGTCGAGAACAACAATAAGGCTAGTAGTATGAGTTTCATATTAAGTTATTTTTTGAATCGCGGTCATGGGTTTCATTTTGCCTGCAGCCCGGGCAGGAAAAATCGCCCCAACACTTAAGCAAAAAGTCATAATTGCAAATATGGCCAAAAGATTCCCAGGCCGGGCTTGCAAACGCAGGGTATTGGAAGCCAAAAACATTTTTACAGCATCAGACGTAATGGGTATTTGAAGAGTATTGATTAGGCTCGTTACAACAAGCCCAAGTACTATCCCAGCTCCAGTAGCTGACACCGAAAGCAATACGGCCTCCAGGAGAAACATGACGGTTACCTGTCGTTGCTGCAATCCAATGGCCCTCAAGGTTCCTATTTCGTTTGTCCGCTCACGGATGGACATCCACAGAGCATTGACTAAGCCTAAGATGACGATGAAAAGCAAAACGCCGGTCATGATAAAAATAAGCGCATGAAAAATATCGAGTATCCATTTCATAAAGGCGGTTTCATCCCGCCAGTTGGTAATATCGATTTGTTGCCCCGTCCACGATTCTCCGGCCACTCGATCAAATTTCATCCAAAAAGGCAGAGGTTCTGCAGGCATGAGCCGGTACCCGTTATCGACGATTAACTTTCGCAGTCTATCCTCTATTTTTTTGAGATCTCCAAAATTTTTGAGAAAGATCATAATCTGACCCGTACTGTCAGCAGGCATTTGGTAAATCTCTCGACTGTCTTCTTTATGAAAAAAGACGGCAAAATTGGACATAATACCGACATCCCTCATCACCGCCACAACTTTGAGGTCTTTGGTGTTACTCATGTTGCGATAGGTTGGCATGGATATCGTAATTCCGTCACCCACTTTTACCGATAGTTTTTTGGCCTGCGTCTCAAAAAGGGCGATCCCTCCTCTTTCCTCAAGAGCACTCAGGCTTCCTTCGACCACATCCAGCAATCCCAAAACTTCTTTTTCAGTTTTCATATCGATCCCCCACATGGGGATCATCACTGAACCCGTCTCTGAAATAATTTTCCCCCAGGCTTTGACCCGATCAATGATCAGGCTTGCCTCCGGTATTTCCTTTTCAGCCAGTTTTCTGAGCTTGGGAAACTTTAACACCAACGGTGCGGCGGAGGTTTGGCTGATTTTATAAAAGCCAGCAATGTTTACATGGCCACTCGATAACGCCAGAGCATTCGTCAAGATCGTGTGCTCGATCCCACTCGCCAAAGAAACAAAGATCACCACCAATAGCGTGACGGTTGCAATAGCGCTGCCTAATATTAAGGAGCGGGTCCTGTTCTTCAGTAAATTTCGTCCTGCAATGACTAAGTAAGTTAGCATCTATTACTCATTCTTTTGCATGGCTTGCAACGGCGAAATGCGAGTTGCACGCCAGGCAGGATACTGGGTCGCTATGATGGATACTAATGCCATAGCAACCAATGCGATTACCACTTGTAGCCAATTTACCGACAAATAAAGCCTGGGACCCGAGAAGAAGAAGGCTGCCACATCGCCTTTACCGGGGATTCCTATCCATCCAATCAGGCCAATCGTAGCAATGCCAAGTAAGCTCCCTACCAAACCGAAGATTGCACTCAGACAAATGGTTTCGCCCAGGAAAAGTCTTAGAACAAAACTTTTTTGAGCACCAATCGCCCGCATGGTTCCAATTTCACGGTTCCTCTCAATAGTCGCCATCAGCATCGAATTAAGAATAATGAAAGCCGCTATTACAAATAGGATGAAGGCACACGAATAAAGAATAATTCGGATAACGTAAATCAGCTGACCCACCAATCCGGCCGCTTCGAGCCAGCTTGCAGTTTGAATGCCCAACCCGTGTTCTTTGGATACTTGTTGAACCATTCGAATAGTTTTATCGACCTCAGATCGATCCTTAAGCACCACAGCCGCATGCAAAAATATGCCCCCTTCCATCTCATCTGGGGAGTAGTGAGTGTCTACATCCTTATTGCGCACGGCAAACTTAGTCGGAATCGACAGAGTCTTTTCATTATTCCCAGTGGCAATGACGGGAGTCTTTTCACTGAATAATTTTTCCACAGCATCCCGGTCCTCATTCGCCACACCCATTTCCTTTTCAAGCTCCTCGGTTTCTTTCCTTCTTTCGTCGGTCATGAATCCGTACAGTTCCCTGAAAGAAACCATATCGATCAAGTCGAAATTGCCTGCGATGGGAGAACTTTCAAAACTTTTGAAGCGATAAGTACCGTAGACTCTGACATTCACCGAAGAGGTGAATCCAGCCTTAGTAAAAGCGGTCACCGGAAGAAGATCACCAATTTGCACCTTATACAAAATTATAAGC
>JACQOU010000026.1 GCA_016207775.1 Deltaproteobacteria bacterium | reverse complement strand
ATCCAAAAAATACACGGTGTCGGAGTTTTGAGCCAACCAGGTTAAAAATCAGAATTAGCGCACCGCTCCTCGGTCGCATTACTTGTGAAGCAATTCGAGCAATTCGGGTTACCTAAACTTGGTTTCCTAAACTTCAGTTTTTGTCGATAAGTCGGATATGAGGTCTGATCTGCGTTGTCTATTCACTATCATGTTGGGCTTGCTGTGGATCGTGCCTGGCACGGTTTTCGGGAAAGCAAGAGCTCGAGTGATTCGGGTAGTGGATGAACAAACGGTCGTCATCAACAACAATCGTAGGCTGGCGTGGCAGGTAGATGAAGAGGTTTGTTTTAGCAGAGATAAAAAGCAGATTACCTGCGGATATGTTACCGAGGAAAATGCAAACGAAGCCACCGTTGAAGTTCCGGGCGAGGATCGGGAAGTCACCTCACATGAGCGGCAGAAACGCTCCAAAAGTAACGTGATTTATTTTATTGAACTGACATTTGATCGTGCGCAGAAACTTCAAGTGGGAGATAGGGCTGAACGAGGGGCAGTGCGGGCCCCCGGTTCCACACCGACGGTAAAGCCAGGAGAAATGTGCCCCAAAGTGGAGCTTATTGAACATAAGCAAGAATCGATGGATCCGCTGAGCGCTATTGGCGCTGGCCTAACCTACATTTTCCCCACCGTTTATTATCAGCAGATGCTTACCCATCACTTTGCTTCTGGTATCTCGCCCATGATGATTACTCATCCCATTGATAATGGCTCGATAAAAGCTTGGGGAGCCTATGTTACGTTCCACTACTATTGGACAAGTGAATTTCGCGGTGTTTGGTTACAGACGGGTGGAGGGTTTCATTTCATCACTGCGATGAACAGTCGGGGGCAGGATAACATCTATTCGCCGGCATTTCTTGCTACAATCGGTTGGCGTTGGCTGTGGAATAAGGGGATAACTTTCGGGCTTGCGGGCGGGTTTCAGTACTTGCTCAATACAAAATCTGAGCTTATCAACGCTAGCTTTTCAGGTCTCTTCCCAGCCCTTGTCTTTGATGTGGGAGTTGCCTTCTAGCGTTATCTTCAATTATTCGTCTTAAACCCCATCGACAATTCTCTCGATAACATGATTAGGATGATTCTGTTCGCAATCATATTATTCATTCTTCCGCAAAGTGCGTTGGCATCCAAAGTGATTAAAATAAGTCGCGATGGGTCAAGCATTGCGGTATCCCAAAACGATCAGACACCCTGGGGACTTGGCGATCATTTGTGTGTTTTGCAGGCCGGTGCTGAGATTGCTTGTGGCCAAGTCATCAAAAGAACGAATAAGGGGGCGATGATTCGATTAAAGTCTAAGGATGCACCGATCCAGGTTGGCGATTATGTGCAACCGGCTGCACGAACTCCCAAGGAGCAACCTTTTTTCGCCGATCCCGAACATGCGTCAGAAGAACCGGTCAAAAGGTCAGATTTCACTCATTCAGCCAGAACTCTGACAAGTCGGAAGCCTGACACATTTGAATCGAACTATGGGGCCAGGGGTAAGCTCCCCTATAGTTACAATTTTACGATTGGGTTGAACTACATCTTTCCAACATTAATTTTGCAAATCGCGTTATCTCGCCACTATGCGCTTGGGATTCAACCCATTTATCATAAATATTCGGTTCTTGGGGTTAATGCCAGTGGCTTCGGAGGTTTGGCCTCTCTCAATTATTACGGCGCCTCTCCATTTTCAGGGTTTTGGATGCAGGGCGCTGTCGGCCTGCTTTATAACGCACAAATTAATTACCGAGGAGCCTCAGGGAATTCGAATTCTGAAACAGTGCTCCTGACCGCTGGTTATCGATGGCTCGGGGATAACGTAAACTTGGGAATTGGACTCGGAGCTCAGTACTTCCATCTTCCAAAAAACACAGATTATTTACCGTTCGATTTCGGGCTTGTCCTTCCAACACTTCTTGTCGACATCGGAATCGCGTTTTAGAAGGAATAACCCTAATCACGTCTCACCAGCCTTTCGATACGGAGAATAGGACTTCTATCGATGAGGCCGCTGACAATACTCTTTGCTCTGCTCCTTGCTGACGCCACGCTTCCGTTTGCGCGTGCAGCCACAGTGGAAAGGATATTTTCAGATGGGACTATTCTCATAGAGCACGATGCAGACCGAAATTGGGAACTGGATGATTACATGTGTGTCACGCATCGTCAGATTGAAGTGGCTTGTGGGTTGGTTGTTGATACCGCTGAGCGTTCTGCACTGGTGAAGCTTGACCATCAAACAGAAGATATTGCCGAGGGGGATGTAGTGCAGCTCTCTACTCGGCCTGTTTTTGAGTCGGGTGAAAACAATTCCGGCAATCTAAGTGGCGAGGCGCGCAGAATTGAACTTGTCCGCTATCATCGTGATCAATTAAAAAAGAAACGCAACCATTATCCTCAGGACATGGAAGTCTTTGAAGAGTTACCGGTGAAATACGATGCTTCTTTTACTACCTTTGGGTTGGTTCCGATAGCTCGCTCCACAGCTAAGACCTCTTACCGTTTTGTCTTCATACCTGCGATATCTTTTCAAACAGCACTTTCGATGCACTATTCAATTGCTATAATGGGGGGGTACTCTGTCTTTGGTGAAAGTAATTTGCTGGACAAGACATTCGAAGGCCTTTTAACAGTAAACTACTACAGCCATAGACCGTTTGATGGGTGGTGGGCCCAACTAGGCGGTGGTGTTGTCTGGAACACGGATCCAACCATCCATACACTTGTTTTCACCTTTGGGTATCATGTGGCTACTAGAGGGAGCGTCAGTCTTGGTATCGCTGTGGGGGGACAATATTTCTTTCAGCAACTTTCCAAAATTGACCCTAGTATTAAAGATACGGCCGTGATTTATCCGGTTGCACAGTTGAAAATGGGAGTTTCATTCTAAATGGTAAAATTATTGGTCTTCCTGCATTTCATTGGGTTTGCCTGGGCCCAGGAAGCACGTGTTTTGGGAGTCGATCCCAACACGAACATGTTTGCTGCCAGCCAGCCGATGGATGGTAGTGCATGGGCTATGAATCAAACTCTTTGCATAGTGAGGGCGGGGCAAACGATCGCTTGTGGAAAAGTTATTAGAACCTCAGCACGGCTGGCAGTTGCCCAATTTACCTTGGTACACTCTGCGCCAGCCGAAGGAGACAGCGTGGTCAGTGCGCAGGGATCGGGTGTCCAAGCCCCCCCTGCTCAAGCGCCTGTGATGTCTCCACAACAGGAAACGCAGCAGAAGCGCGCCCTTGCTTCCGTTTCGGAGCAAAGCGAAGAAGCATTACAAATTAAGACCACTAAAACAATGAGTATTGGTGTCGGCGCTATGCTGCTGAATCCTGAACTGATGATTCGAAAGGCTGTCAGTACATACTGGTCGGTGGGTGTGAACGTGCCCTACTACAGTACGTCCATCTATGACGTGCAAATGAAGGGCATTGGCGTGATAGGTTCGCTCAATTACCACGACTACGGAGATTTGAGTGGGTTTTGGCTGCGGGGAGCTGCCGGAATGATATTTTCGAACATCACTTACCTAGAGAATACTTCAAAGGGCTCGCTCTTCATGTTGATAGGTACTGCCGGTTGGCGGTGGCAGACGAAAAAGGGATTCAATTTTGGAGTGGGGGCGGGCGGTATGTTCTATTACATGAGTCAAAGTACGCTTGTTCCTTTCCGCCTCATGTCCGTCAACCCGGTTGTGACAGGCGATCTTTCTTTTGCGTTTTAGCTTTATACGGCTTATTTAGTCGCCTGGACAAATCGCAGGCGTATTTCAGTCAGCAGGTTTTCCATCAGTTGATCTTCTTCGGGGGTTAAGTTGCCTTTGGTTTTCTGTTGGAGCAGAGCAAGAATCTCGATGTTCTGGCGAGCAAGCTCAATATTCTTTTGTGTTTTTTTTGTGATGGGATCGGGGGTCAGACCCAAGTGAATCAGCGCTCCTGTCGCAAGCGATAAAAGGAAAGTCGAAAAATCAACCTCAACCGGTATCCGATCTGCGTCCTTCATTACAAATCCTTCCCCCTCTTTGCTGGTTGGACTTGGTTGAGGAGCGGGTTCATCTTTTGGCTTTTCTTCCCGTCGTTCTTCAGCTGAAAACCGTTTATCTACAACCTTAAATTCCTTGTCTTCTGGCATGGCTTACTCCACTTGCGTTTTTTCGTTTATGTTTGTGGGGGGCACTGGCTTTTTGCCCTCCTCTTCACTTACGGTTTTGCTTGGCAAAGTCGCTGGTTTGGTGGCAGCTTGGGGCTGCACCGGTGGCTTCTTTTGTTGTTCTTTCAATTTAGCTTGTTCAGCTAATTTTTGAAGTGTTTTCTTTCTCTTCTCCAGTTCGGACCAACTCAGTGATTGAATGACCGCCGGGTCTGGAGCAACAGTCTTCAGTCTGCTCGCAATGACCGGCTTGTCGGCAACTTGAGCTCGGTAGGCTTGCTGAACAGTCTTAAGCGTAAAATCTTTAGATACCAATAGCTCATTCGTGTTGATTGCTTGAATGGTAAAAATTGCCTTTCTGCCGTCCGGGTCTTCTTCGAGAATAGTTTGTACCGCCGAAGGTAATTCCACCGCTTGGATAAAAGGGACTTTTTGGGGTGGATCAAAGGTAACAGTAAACTGCCCGTCTTTAACAGAATAGTCGGGGCTGAAAAACATAAACCTTAGCCGGTAGCACTGCATACTCAGTGCCTTGGGGTCCCATCTATAAACAATAGCAAGAGCGCCCGGCTTATCACCGGGTAGGATATCGATACGTGGGCGGGTTTTTGAGCATTTTGATTTAAGAATGACTTACCACCTTCTCCAATGTAACTTGCCGCACTTTTATCATTTTGTTCAATATTTTGTCGAGCCTGGGGAGAGGTAACAATTTTTGGCACTTGGAAAAGGCCTGTTTTCGGTTGTAATGCGATCCTAAAATAGTGTATAAAAGCCCGCCATTTCAATATACTTAGCCATTTGTTGGATGAAGGGGAAAAGGATGCTCAAACATCTCATTTTATTGGGTTTGTTGTTGGCAAGTCACACGATGATGGTGACGGAAGTCCATTCGGCCGAAGGCTCGCTATCTTCGGACGTTCGGTACGTTGAATCTCCGCTTACTTGGGGTTTAGACGTCCAATATGGGCATGGATACTACCGACAGTATGCGTTTACATCGAAGGATCCCGCCATTCCCGGTGGACACGCCGGACACATTTCTTTTGAGTGGTTGCCCTACACGGAGCGAGGAAAGTTGGGGCTTGGAGTTGGACTGGGATTATTTAGCATGGGAAACGTAGCGCTGTCGGATGGTAAATGGGCGTCTCTTTATACCTTTCCCTTGGAAATGTTCGTCAGTTATCGCTTGGATTACATAAAGAATCAAATCATCGTCCCTTTTGTAAAAGCAGGCGTAGAGGTCACTTGGGCGAAACAAAATTCTAAAACAGGCCATGAGATACCCGGAGTGTTAACCTACTACGGCGGCAATTATTCGCTCGGCGGTGAGCTGTGCCTGAACAAAATTGAATGGTCGACCGTGAAGCAATTGGACAGCAATATGGGCGTCAATAACATCTATATTACTTTTGAGTTCCTCAAATCGATGCCCTTGGGTTTTGGCGGTGTTGAAGCACTTTCTCACGAAGAGTATCGCTTGGGCTTACGTTTTGAGTTATAAGGGTGCATGCCTGCTTGTAAGACGCAAGAAAAACTGGGCAATGTGGCGGTCATAGGATCGGGCAGTTGGGGAACGGCCTTGGCAAATGCCTTTGCCGACCGTGGCAACTCAGTGACTCTTTGGGGGAGAACTGAGCAAATTCTCGAAGTGAACGCCCTTCATGAGAATCGCAAATATTTGCCGGGTTTTAAGCTATCCGAGAAGATTTGTGCGACTCTGGATATCGAACAGTCTGTAAAAAGTGCTGAGGTCATTGTCTGCGCAATCCCAACACAACAAATAAGAAAAGTATTTCAGCCATTATCTTCTCTGCTTAAGGGCAAGTTAATTGTGAATTCTGCAAAGGGAATTGAAGAAAAAAGCCACGTGACAGTGAGCCGGATTTTTGAAGAAATTGCTCCCGCAAATACCTATCTTGTTTTATCGGGGCCCAGCTTTGCGCAGGAAGTGGTCCAGCGCCTGCCTACCGCCGTGACCGTAGCATCCAAAGCCACGGACGCTGCCTCAACGGTTCAAAGGATGGTTTCCAACTCCTACTTGCGCGCCTACACGGGCACCGACGTGATAGGAGTGGAGTTAGGTGGGGCCCTAAAAAACGTGATTGCGATTGCTTCCGGAGTGGCGAGTGGGCTTAAGCTCGGGCACAATGCGCAGGCTGCTATCATTAACCGTGGAGTGGCTGAAATCATACGCATGGGTAAATGCAAGGGAGCCAACCCGATGACGTTCTTGGGGTTGTCTGGGATGGGAGACCTCATCCTGACGTGCACCGGGCCTTTGTCGCGTAACCGAAGGCTGGGGCAGGGAATTGGTGAAGGGAAAAAATTGGACCAGATACAAAGGGAACTTGGAGGAGTGGCAGAAGGCGTCTACACTGCGCGTTCGGCATATGAGCTTTCGCGGCAGTTAAATATTGAGATGCCGATTACTGAACAGGTGTATCGTGTGCTTTTCGAAGCAACCAGCGTTCAGTCTGCGTTAACCGAATTGATGGGTCGTGGCTTGAAAGAAGAATGGGACATTGGATAATCCTGATCGATTGCAATGCTCACCGTCGATAACTCTTCATCTCACCAACTACAAACTTTAGAGCAGTGGCTGTGTGAGACTAATGATCTACCCCCTTTTAGAACTTCGTTTACTGGTCTGCCCGATTTAGGCAAAGCATTGATCCTAAGTATGATTGCTCAGCGAACCACTGATCCTCTGGTTGCAGTGTTTTCAACTCACTTGGAAGCTCGCAATGCGATTGACAATCTGAGCTACTTTATCGGCAAGAGCGCAGTGCGAGCGATTCATTATCTTCCTAATTACGATTTCGATTTTAATCGGGGCATTCTCCCCAATCCGGAAGTCATCTTCGAACGCAACGTAGCGCTTTTCCACGCTATCAGAGATCCTGCGAAGCGCATCTTTGTCACAACAATTGGAGCCTTAATCCAAAAAGCGATGCCACCGGAAAGCTTTTGCATGGGAACTGTCGACCTGCAGACCAATCAAGCAGTGGAAAGAGAACAACTGATGGTGCAACTCGGTGAAGCGGGTTACCAAAGGCAGCCGGTTGCGTACGATCCCGGTTTTTACTCGGTACGTGGTGCCGTGGTTGATATTTTTTGTCCACTCTACAATCGTCCCGTCCGTTTGGAATTTTTTGGCGATGAGATAGAAGAAATTCGATTTTTTGATTCTCAGAGTCAACGTTCGTTAGAAAAATTAGAAGCTGTCTCTATTATTCCCGTAGGAATCTCCCTATCGCCCACAGGTGAGGCGCTTGCTCTTGCCAGTCGGAAAGGTAAAGAACGGCTGGATCATCTGGACATTCCTAAAGGAAACCGAGACGAAATCTTGGAAAAAATCGCCAATGGTCAGCTCTCCGGTCAGTTGGCGTTTCTTTTCCCCCTACTTTCTGGCGGGACTTCATCGATTACCGAGTATTTCCAGAAAGAACCTGTCTTCCTTTGGGACGGTCGCGAAAAAATAAGAGAAGCAGCTGAGAAAACAGAAATTCCACGCCTGCTGAAAAATCACGATCTTTTTGAAAAGGATCTGTCACCTATTGCAGAGGCATCGGAACTTTTTGCTGGGTCCACCGACGTTGTTCAGTGGCTAAACCTTGAAAAAAGCTACTCGTTTGAGAGTTTTGCAACCGTGAGTGACTCCTCACACAGAGCATTGGCTGCAGAGCCTCTGGCTTTTTCACGGGAGCGTCTGGCTGCGCAAGGATCATCATCGCACCTTCCTTTGGAGGGGTTTGTTGCGCGTTTCAAAGAGTGGATGGACCAAGGTTATCGCATCCACCTTGTTTGTCATACGCAAACACATGCTGAGAGGTTCCAGCTGTTGCTCGAACCCTATGGAATTCGGTGCCAATTTCATCCGGAAAACGAGCCGGTTTTGCCCGAGCTTTGGCAATGCAATTTCCAGGTCATACAGGTTTGGCTCGGATTAGTGACTCAAAGTTTGATTTTCCCAACTCTTCGAGTGGTTTGCCTGAGCGAAGAAGAAGTATTTGGCCATAAGAAACGTATTTCCAAATCTTCTCAGTGGTCGGCGATATCGAGTCCTAGCAGAGTCCTTTCGTCGCTTCGTGATCTTAAAGCCGGGGATCTGATCGTTCATCGTGACCATGGGATTGGACGTTACTTAGGGCTACGTTCAATGAATTTCCAAGGTATTACCAACGACTTTGTAGTTCTTGAGTACAAGGATGGGGATAAACTTTATTTACCAGTTTATCGTCTGAATGTGATCCAAAAGTATGCCGGTGGAGAACAAGGCGGACCTGCGCTGGATAAACTGGGGGGTGAGCGCTGGGCAAAAGCCAAGAAAAAAGCAGAGAAGGCCGCCCAGGAGCTTGCCGCAGAATTTTTGAATATTCAGGCAAGACGAAAATTGCTTCCCGCTTTTGCCTGTTCAGGAGAGCAAACCGAGTTCAGGCAGTTTGAAATGGAGTTTCCATTTGATGAGACTCCCGATCAGTTGAGGGCTATCGAAGAAGTGATGGTGGACCTTTCTCAGCCCCACCCGATGGACCGTTTGATTTGTGGTGACGTGGGCTACGGCAAAACAGAGGTTGCAATGCGGGCCGCCTATCGGTGTGCATTGGACGGGAAGCAGGTGGCCATCTTAGTGCCAACCACCGTGTTAGCTTTTCAGCATTTTGAGACGTTTAAAACCCGGTTCTCAGGAACGGCAGTCCGAGTGGATATGGTTTCAAGGCTTCGTTCATCTCGGGAAATTAAGGCGACTTTGGCCGGTGTGAAAGAGGGTAAGATTGATGTCGTAATAGGCACTCATCGGCTTCTTTCCAACGACGTTCAATTTAAAGATCTGGCCTTAATTGTCGTTGATGAAGAACACCGCTTTGGGGTGGTTCATAAGGAAAAACTCAAACGTCTATTTAGTACTGTGCATGCCATTTCGATGACCGCAACGCCCATTCCACGAACCCTCAATATGGCGATGACCGGCATCAAAGATGTTTCGATTATTACCACTCCTCCACCGGACAGGCTTGCCGTGAGAACGTTTGTTTGTCGGCGTTCGAGTGAAGTAATCGTTGAAGCGATTACTCAGGAGCTTAACCGGAAGGGTCAAATCTTTTTTGTTCATAATCGTGTGGAATCTATTCAGGGGATTGCCGAGGAGCTTCTCAAACTGTTTCCTAAGTTAAAACTCGAAGTGGTGCATGGGCAGATGGAAAGTGACAAACTGGAGCATCGTATGCTGTCATTTTACCGTGGAGAGTTTCCTCTCTTGCTCACCACGGCTATTATTGAGTCGGGTCTGGATATTCCAACGGCAAATACCATTATTATTGATGGTGCTCACACGCTGGGCCTTGCGCAGTTATACCAATTAAGAGGTAGAGTGGGACGTTCTGACAGGAGAGCCTATTGCTACCTACTGTGTCCGCCCGAGAATCAAATGACCGATGAGTCGAAGCAGAGGTTGCAGGTGATCCAAAGATATGCGGATCTCGGCAGTGGCTTTAATGTTGCCAGTCACGATCTGGAAATCAGGGGCGCAGGAGACCTCCTCGGTAAAGAGCAATCTGGGCATCTGAATGCCGTCGGAGTGGATCTTTATTTCGAATTACTGGAAGAAAGTATTCGTGTTTTACGGGGGCAGGAAAAACCCATTGATATTGAGCCGGAAATTAACCTCCGCATCCCCGCTTACTTTCCCGATGAGTATCTGCCCGATATCAGCGAAAGGATTTCAATCTATCGTCGACTTTCCTCGGTGGAAAATGAGGATGCCATTTCTGATATAGAAGTTGAAATTCGAGATCGTTTCGGCGCACTTCCTCCCGAAGTGGTCAATTTGCTGGGCCTAATGAGAATCAAGCTTTATCTCAAGAAACTGCATGTTGTTCGCATGAGTTGTGGCCCCAAGCGCACTTCACTTCAGTTTGCACCGACGACTCCCGCAAGTCCACAGAAGCTCGTCGACCTGATCCAACGCGATCGGGCGCGCTATCAGCTTACACCTGATCAAAAGCTTGTCTTTACGGTTGCTGATACTGACTGGCCGGCTCTTCTGAAAGAAGTCCAACGTCTTTGCCTGAAGCTGGGGCACGTCAATGACTAGTACACCGTTAAAAGTACTTCCGCTAGTTCCGCCCTTTAACATGGAGACGCTGGGAGTAAAGGGCCTCATTTGCGGTACTGGGAAAAATCTCATTCCAGGTTGCCTCAACAGCGATTTGTTCCGCCTGGAGCTTGGTGGGAACCATTCTGAGTATGGGAAGATCACCTTGTTAGATCCTCTTATCTATTATTTACAGTATGATTTAACTCAACCGCTTCCCTTAGCCGAAGGCAGTCTTCACTGGGTTTACAGCGAACACTTTATTGAACATCTTACACTTGAAGGCGCGATCGGCTGGCTTTCTGAAGTCTATCGGATTTTGAAACCAAATGCGTGCGTTCGAATTTCCACACCCGATCTTCAAAAGTACACACAAGCTTACGTAGAAAACGACAAATTGTTCTTTTCTGAGCATGCCCGAAGGCTAAAAACTTTGGGATTTGAAAATGTGCCGGAGCGGCGCGCCTGGATGTTAAATCAAATTTTTCACAACTGGAGCCACCACTGGATTTACGACGTGGAGGAACTTAAGCATATTGCTCGGGAAGCCGGATTCGGGTCAGAATCAGTAACCGTCTGCGCCTATCGTCAGGGTCGTGATCCAGAAGTCTGCAGTCTGGATCTTCCGGTGCGTAATGATGAAAGCTTGTATGTGGAAATTATGAAAAACGCCTGACCACGAGTGGTTGGAGCTTAAAGGTAATCAGGTCATTGTGCGGAGTAGGCGGATATTCAGCCCCTTCTACTTCAGAGAGCCAATTTCCAAATGTTTTCACAATTGAGTATCCAGCTTTTTCCAAGAGTCTTTTCCAGGCGGCGAGTGGCATAAAAAGAACGTGTGTGCCGGTACGCCGGTAAGTCAAAAAGTTTTCGGCCAACTGATACTCAAACTTTATCTGGGACTGATGTTCTCCCGACGAAGTTTTGTGCCAGGCGCAAAAGAACCGGCCACCCACTCGCTTCGTAAACCATAAATTCCAAACGCCTTGTTTCCAATGAGGCCGGCCTGCCCAGTAATCGATATTGAAAACATCCAGATAAAAAACTCCGGTTCTGTCCAATAAGTTCCTGTAATTTTCCAAGCAGCTGAGTAGTTCGTATTCATTGTTGAGAAACGTCATTGGACCACCGAGAGCCAAGAGAGTTGAAAACTTATGCTTCAGACGAATATCTCTTAAGTCTCCGTGAATTAGATTCCATCGCGCTTGCTCGTCTGAATTTAGTTTTTTCCAGCGTTCCCAAGCCTTTCCAATCATTACGGACGATTTCTCAATTGTCGTTACCGTTAGGCCAGCTCGCACCAAAGCTTCCGCAGTGAATCCGGTTCCCCCCCCAATATCCAGGCATGGCCCTCCCCTCGTTGCGCAGACTTTTTCAATCGTTTTTATCCAAAAGGATTTGGGAGCAAAAAAGTCATCGTATCGATAACTTTCGTGGTAATCGTCACCATCAAAGATAGGCTTGCCCAAAGGAAACCAGGGTGGCTTAAGAACTCGGTCGAAAAGAATAGAAGAAACGGCGTTGTTGAATTTCATAAGGCTACTTTCAGGGAATAGAGACGGTACTAGGT
>JACQOU010000137.1 GCA_016207775.1 Deltaproteobacteria bacterium | reverse complement strand
TGCTCGACGAGCCCACCAACCATCTGGATATCTCCTCGATCCAATGGCTGGAAGAATTTCTGGAAAAAGAATATGAGGGCAGCCTGATTTTAGTTACGCATGATGTGGCTCTCCAAAAACGAGTCACTGATGGGCTGGCCATCGTTCACGGTGGGCATTTCTATTACCGGAGCCATATCCGGGATTATTTGACCTTCCGTGATTCGTTGACAGAAGAAAAGCGACACCTAGAAAAAAACATCGAGGGCCTTCAAAAAAAAATTGATGAGAATGTTGAGTTTGTAGAAAAGTACCGGGCGAAAGCCCGAATCGCTTCGCGTGCCCAGAGCAAGCAAAAAATGGCCGACAAAATGTTGGAAGAGTTGGAAGAGCTCAAGGATCGTTTAGCCCGCGTGGAAGGTAGCGCTTACAACCTCCATTTCTTCTTCCGTATGGAGAATGCCGGTTCGCGCTTTCCTCTTTCCGCTCAGGATTTTTCCTTCCGCTACTCGGAAACAAGCCCATGGATTATCCACCATCTTAATTTAGACGTAAAACGGGGCCAGCGAATTGCCATTATCGGGGATAATGGCGCAGGAAAGACGACTCTTCTTAATGCTTTTGCCAGGCGGCTTACGCCGACAACGGGAACATGCCCAACGGGGGCGGGAGTGGAAATAGGTTACTTTGGTCAACATCAACTGGACGAGCTACTCCTTGAAGACACCGTTTTGGATAACCTTCGCTATCGGGCTCCCAAAACTTCCGCGGAGCAGCTGCGTGGCTGGCTCGGGGCTTTTGGCTTTCAGGGTGAACACGAAATCTCTAAAAAAGCAAAAATACTAAGCGGGGGGGAAAGAGCACGGCTTGCCCTGTTACGGATCCTTGTTGCCCCGGTCAATTTATGTCTGTTGGATGAACCGACCAATCATTTGGACATTGAGACAAAGGCACTGTTAAAAAATGCAATTCGAAGTTTCGAGGGAACCGTGCTTGTTGTGTCCCATGACAGGGAGTTTATTGGCGATATTGCGGATAGAATTATTTACCTCACACTGGATCATAAACATTTCGATCACGTTGGAGACCTTAAGAGCTTTTTTGAAAAATATCCGCAATTCGTTCGGCACTTGGAAGGAAGAGCGCAGCCGTCGCGCTTGGTGGCGGAAAAGCCTGAGGATGTGACATCCGGTTCGCAGTCTTACGAGGAGAGGAAAAAACAAAAAAATCTGCTCAGGTCGCTCGAGAGAAAAATTTCAAGTCTGGAATCGGATATTGAAAAACTGGGCCAGGAGAAAGAACAATTGCAGGGGCAGCTGGACGAATCGTTTTATTCAAAGCCTGAGGTTGAGCAGTCGGCGTATTTTCTGCGGCTTTCTGAGGTAGAAAAAAAGCTGCATGACCTCATGGTTGAATGGGAGAAACAGGCTACGGCTCTAGAAGATTTGAAAAAGCGAGTAAGCCAATGAAAATATTAATCCTAGGTGGAACCAGCTTTTTCGGCAAAGAAGCCGCAAAACTTTTCCACAAAGAAGGTTTTAAGGTCACTCTTTTTACAAGAGGAAACCAAAGGCCAACTGACCTTCCACCGGTCCAACAAATTAGAGGTGACCGAAATCTGCCTGGACATCTTAAGCAGTTGGCCGAACAAGGGCCATGGGATCTCCTGCTCGATAATATTGCCTACGATGGCATGGCAGTACGCAATGTGCTTTCTTCGCTCAAAGGTAAGGTTCGTCGTTATATGCTAACCAGCACAGTGTCTGTTTATCGATATACGCTTAACCAGTATCCTCAGCCTTTAGAGGAATCCGTGGTCGACTACGATTATCGTCCTCCCGAGGAAGATCTGAATGATGTTCATTGGAAATACCGGCGTGGCAAGTTGGAAGCGGAAAAGCAGCTCATTCAGCAGGCCGAAATCCCATGGACTGTCTTTCGCCCTACCATAGTCTATGGGCCAGAGGATCCGTTAAAACGAGGGTTTTGGTATCTTGCCCGATTGATCGATGGGCGACCCATCAGTCTCGCTAACGGAGGTGTAGCCTCTTTTCGTCTTGCCTACAGCAAAGACGTGGCCCGATGCTTTTTGTTGGCAGCACAAACGGATTGCAGCATAGCGAAGATTTACAACATAGCCGGCCAGGAATGTATCACCTTGCGAGATTTCATTGATGAAAGCGCTAAATGCCTTGGCTGTAAAGCCAGCCTGGTGAATGTGCCGGGTGATCAGCTCACTGAAGAACAAGCAGGGCCCTATGGCAAAGTGGTAAATCTTATCCCCGACATTTCCGCTGCCAAACGAGACTTGAGTTTTAAGCCCACCCCTTTTCAAACAATGATCCGAGATACCGCCAAATGGTTCTCTGCGCTCTGAGGCGCTCCGCTCTGAGGGATGGCCTTCCAATTGGTTGTGCAGTTGCGCTACCAAGAGCTAGGCCATAAAAAACTTGAATCTTAGCGCGGGGCAGTATACGCACAAGAAAACAAAGGGGGGAACCAGTGTTAAGGACAACTCTAAGTATTTTTTCCATTCTAGTTCTTTTTGCCACGGCGGTTTTTGGTGATTTTGGTTCACCTTTTCCTTCAGAGGTTCCCAATCTCGACACACCCAATTCGCATCTATTGTTCTCGAAGGCAGGTTACGTCTACAGAGGTAGCGCTCCTCGAAACGAAAAAGAAATACGGCAACTCATCAAACTGGGCATTAACCACGTTTTGATATTTAAGAATCAAACGAAGGACGAAGTGGCCGTTGAATTGAAAAGGTTAAGAGAAGCCGGTCTTAAGAAAAAAGGTCAGGTTGAGTGGATCAAGTTCGTCTGGAAAGACATTGAATTTAAAGAAGGCTGCACACAAACCATCCAGGCTCTAAAACTACTTGTGACCGTCTCACATAACAAAAAACAACGGGTGTTCTTCCATTGTACTGTTGGAGAGGATCGGACGGGCTACCTTGCAGGTTTGTTTAGGGTCCTCATCCAAAAGTGGGATATTGAAAAGGCGTTTGATAAAGAACTGTGCGAGCGTGGTTATGAAGCGGGAAACCCCGATAAACCAGACCACGTCGTTCAGAAAATCAGGGATGGGCTTACTCCTTTGTTTCTTAAAATGGTTTATTTAATCGACACAGGTGCCATTACCGCCGACAAGCTTGATGAATCGGTTTGCAAAAAAGATCCCGGTAACGAAACCGATTTTGGCGACAACAAAAAATATCGAGTTGACGATTACCGCTGCGAATAATTAGTTCTGCGGAAATATCCGCAGGTAGAAGCGCTTTTTCGCCTGGGGCTTCTTGCTTTCGCCGTTATTCCAGACTTGAATATAAGCGAAATCCACACAGCTTCCATCCGGGCGATTCACTTCATCACATTTCCCGCTGACCGTTAGATCAATCGGCAATAAATCCGCTTCAGAGTTAAGCGTGTAAGCCAAAGGCTGCGATTCTTCGCCCATCCAGTGAATGGCTCCTTGAATCGGTC
>JACQOU010000124.1 GCA_016207775.1 Deltaproteobacteria bacterium | reverse complement strand
TTTTTTAATCATCTCGGCCAGTTGGGTGGCTATTTCTTCCCAGGGTAAATCAACGCCCAATTCGCAAAGTGAGGTAACCTTCTGTCCGCGAATTCCGCACGGATCTATGTTCCTGAAATGGTCGGATTGGTTTTTTATATAGAGGGATAGACCGTGCCGGCAGATACCGCGCTCGACAGAAATTCCGAAAGAGACAAGTTTCTTGTCCGCCACGTACAAACCGAAAGGATGACCTGGCACACCATTCAAGCCGAGCTTTTCAAGGTAAGCGCGTATGCTCAAACGCAGTGTGTGTAAGAAGTTGCGAACACCAAAGCGGCTATAGCCTAGCTCCGTCAGTTTGACGATAGGATAGACGAGAAGTTGGCCTGGGCCGTGGTAGGTCCACTTTCCTCCTCTAGAAACGTGGTGGGTGGCGATTCCATGGGTTTTTATGTTATCGACGGAAGTCAGTAACTCACCAGGAAGACCACTTCGTCCGCAAGTGTAAGTTGCCTTAGGCTCAGAAAGCAGAAGAACGCCGAGGTCTTTCGCGCTTAGCACACTTTCGGCAAATTTTCCTTGCAAGTTTTCAAGCGCAGTAAAAGGGAGATCCCTGGCAATATGGATTTTCCATTTCATTGCTGACTTTTATCCGAGTTTCGATCAGAGGTACAGAGCACTTATTTATGCGTGGAGGCTTAAGACCCAATGTTCGAAGGGATGCGATAGACGGGAATAAGCTGGTTTCTAAAATGCAGGAAATAGCGGAAGAAAGCCGCCACTTGCAGGAAAGCTAACGCAATGTAGCCGCCGCTTACAACTGCACGGTGTAAAGCGCTCCACTCTGCAGAATCTGAAGAAGCAAGCGGATGCAAAAGCATGACTCCTATCCAGACCAGCTGGATAGCCGTATTCCATTTTCCGATGCTGAAATGAACGTAAGTGTCTTGTCCTGCCAGTTTGGTCCAATGCAAAAGAAGGCAACCAATCCCCTGCGATAATGAGGCGGCAATCATAAAACCCAAAAACCAAGCAGGGCAAAGATTGAGCATCATTAAGAGCGAAAACAAGGAAAGACTGTACAGTTTATCGCAAAGGGCATCGAGCAAAGCTCCCGTTCGGCTACAGACTCGCCAATGACGGGCTATTAGGCCATCAAACAGATCCGTTAGGCTCGCTCCTAAAAAAACCGCAAAGCCTGCAGTATTTTTTGAGCGTAGAAATAACATCAAAATGATGGGGCAAGATAGAACCCGAATAACCGTCAGTACGTTTGGGATATATTTTTTCATTTAGTTTTGAGGGGGCCTATAGAGCTCAACTCTATCACGTTCCTTAAAACCTCCACCCGAGTGAACCACTGCGACAGTGCCATCCTGCCCAAAATAGTCGATAACTTTTAGTACTCCTTTGAAGTTGCCAGAAGTAATGCCTATCAACACATTGGTTTCCTGGTCAAAAACCGGCTGACCCTCGCCGTAGACACCAAGCAATTGACCACGGCTGATCCCGGTCTTTTCTCCGACGTTGATATAGTATCTATGCCAATCCACCTTTGCAATCCGTCCAGCCCACGCCATCCTTTTTGCATAACTGGCCAGACCCACAAGAACCTTATCAATAGCCTTCGTAACGGCTGTCTTTCCCCTGGCGGCATCGTACCTGTCCGAAGAGGAACCGCTGAAAAACTGTGTGTGCTCTTCTGTAATTTCTGCGGTGGTTTTTTTATTGATGAGATCTTTTTCAGAAGCAACATCGTAGAGCGCTAGCTGCACCGTGGCGGCTACGGTATGGTAGCGAGTGCGAAAAAATCCAACCTCCTCCCCTCGCTCTCTGATGCCAAGCTCTTCAATGGCGCCTGTGATGACACCTGCAATACCATAGCTTTTGGCTTTTGAAAGGATGTTTCCCAGGTCATGTTTCTTATCTTCCGAAATGAACGATTCGTGACCTTCAATGTCCTCGTTCGGTACCAGAAGAAGGTCCTCAGTATTTGATACCAATTCCTTTGTATGAGCAGTGGCAGATTCGCTTAATTCTTCACCACCCAGGCCGCTTTTGTTAATAAAGGGAATAACCAGCACCCGTTTTTTTAGCGCCTTGGGTAAAGCCGGAGTCGTGGCGGGTTTCCTCTCTGTCGCGCTGTGTGAATCGGCATTTTCTTCGCTTGTTTTGGTGGGGGCTGGAGTGTGGCTGCAGCCCATCGCGATAACACATAGAACTAGAAACTGCAGAAAGATTCTTTGCGTCATTTTTTCTTGTGGCGAGTCGACTTAATACTATAAGAGTTTACTTCAAATACCCGGATGAGGGAAGTAGCGGCCTGCCCAGTACTAGGAGAGAATTTTAAACTTTAATCTACCGAGTGAAGAGCTGCCAATCTGTCGTTGAAGCTCTTGCGGGCTTAGATGGCTTGCGAATTCGATTTCATAGTGCCCTGCTCTTGGCACGGAAAACAATAAGGCGGGCGAAAAAACAAAATCCAGTCGCCCCAATTCGCCTTCGACTTCCTTAAATGTCGACAAATTTTCAATGTCATCCAGCGATAGCCTGTACATCTGAGAGAAAAATAATCCGGACGAATAGAGTTCCTCAAATTCAGATTTAAACTGCTGGATGTGCGGACGGAAGAGTGCAGACAACCGATCCGAGTGCGACAAATCCTTAGAACTGAGCGGGAGATCCTCGCTTCTTGCCAGCAAAATACGTTTGCGAGCTAAGTCATAAAGCAAAATATCCATTCTCGTGCCGCCACACGTTCGGCAGCTAGCTATCTGCACCCAAAGCGCTGCATTCACAGGCAATCCAGCTAATTGCTGGGAAAGTGCATGCATGGTTGATTCCGTGGCAGGCGGCATTGGCGGCAGAGAGCGCAAGTCCATCATTTCGAGTTTTAGGCCAACTTTCTGGAGAGCCGAATATGCCTGAGAAAAAAAAGTCTTTGCCACAACATTATCTTTGATTCTCAGAGCCGTGTCTTGGGGGGCTAGGTTAAGCAAATCAGAGGACAAAATGAACAGAGGTCTTAGAGCCATCCCTTTTTCTTTGGCTTCGATCGATCGAAGCCAACGCTTAAGACTGTCGCTGTCGACCCGTACGGTCATTTGAGCTTGAGACAGATCAGGCGTTAATCGTGGAGGGGTGTAATCGACTACATATTTTTCATTTCTACTGCCGGAAAACTCGGTTGCGACTGCTTTTTCAAATTCCTTGTAACGGTGCCAATTATCTTGAAACCACTGGTCTAGCGCTCTCGTTATCAATTGTGCAACCAGGCTGTCTTGCTGCTCGTTTTGAATATCGTAACCAGGGGGAACAGGGACGGTGACTGTTACGGTATCGGGGCCAGCAGCTTTGCCAACGGTGGTCCAGAGCAAAATGAGAAGTACCGTTACGAACGGAGCAAAGCGTGCTTTATCTGAATGCAACATGGAATTCATGATCCTCAAATAACTTAGATATATTTTCTATCGTATCCCGTCTCAAAGGCACAGTCTCTTTCATTTTCAATACCGCATCTGCTCGCCCCTCAAAAAGCAAATGGACAAACAGCGGAGCGCCTTTTTTATCATAAGCCTTATGCAAGTAATTTTGGAGCGCCTTCAGAACTGTTTCAGGTAAAGCCTGGTTTGCACGTACAGAAACGTTTAGGTGAATTTCTTGGGCTAATGCTTCAAATGCGTATTTTAACGGCAGAATGTTTGCTCCGTTTTTTTTCGAAAGAAGCAATTTATTTCCTCTTTCACCCGCTTCAAGTTGGCCCTTCAACCAGACAGGCTCGCCACTCTTGAGCACACTCTCAGCCTCTATAAAGACATCAGAGAAAATAACGGCTTCGATTTGACCGGATTTGTCCTCGAGAGTTGCAAAGGCCATTCGATCGCCCCTTTTGGTAAGAATTTCCCTGAGGGCGACCACGTTGGCTCCCAATAAAAAGTCTCGACTGGAAATACAACGGTTGCAGTCAGCTACTGAACCGGTTGTGTAGCGCTCGAGCTCACTTTTAAAATTGTCCAACGGATGTCCAGTAACAAAAAAACCAATCGTTTCTTTCTCGAACTTAAGTTCAAGCAATCTGGGCCAGGGCTTTTCATCCGCATAGGCTATTTTTCTGGTTACTAACGAACTGTCATCCATTCCCAGCAGATCAGAAAAACTGGGTTGTTGTTCATCGCATATTTTTTGAAGGCTGGAACCCGCTCCCAGCGCCGAATCAATACTCGCAAACAGAACGGAGCGGTGAACTCCAAAGCTGTCGAGCGCTCCAGCTTTTACGAAGGCTTCCAAGACCCGCTTGTTGACGGTGCGGTTATTCGTCCGAAAACACAGGTCGTAGAGATCTTTGAAAGGGCCGCCCTTTTTACGGGCTTCAAGCACTGATTCGATCGCAACCTGGCCCACTCCTTTAATGGCTCCCAGACCAAATCTAATCTTCTGGTTGGTCAGAACAGTGAAATCGGTTTCGCTTTCGTTGATATCCGGGCGCAAAATATCAATATCATGCCGTTTAGCATCCGCTATATATTTTGTAATTTTATCGGTATTATCGCGCTCGATAGATAATAAGGTTGCATAGAATTCTACCGGGTAATGTGCTTTAAGGTAAGCTGTTTGGCAGGTAATGAGCGAGTAAGCGGCTGCATGCGATTTATTGAATCCATACCCAGCAAACTTTTCCATAATGTCGAAAAGATGTTCGATTTTTGCTCGATTGAACCCTTGCTGAATGGCTCCGTCGACAAAGATGGCTTTCTGCCTAGCCATCTCCTCAGCCTTCTTCTTTCCCATCGCTCGGCGCAGTAAATCGGCTCCTCCCGACGTGTAATTGGCTAAACGCACGGCGATTTGTTGGACTTGTTCTTGGTAGACGATCACGCCATAGGTTTCTTGAAGAATGGGTCGTAATTCTTCAAAATCATATTGAATAGGTACGCTGCCGTGTTTTCGGGCAATAAAATCATCCATCATGCCGCTGCCTATCGGACCAGGTCGATAAAGTGCATTGATGGCTGTGATATCACCAAAAGAGTCAGGGTGGATTCGCTTCATGAGCTCCTGCATTCCTGAACTTTCCATCTGGAATACGCCTGAAGTGTCACCTTCGGAGAGTAGCTTAAACATGGGTGGAGCAGAGAGATCGATCTTGCAAAGATCAAAACGGGAATCCGGATACCTTTGATTGACGAGAACCTCTGCTGCCTTGAGGAAGGTTAACGTTTTTAGTCCTAGAAAATCAAATTTGATCAGTCCAATTCTTTCCGCGTTATTCATGTCGTATTGGATGACAAGCTCTCCGTTTTTTCCTCGTGAAAGCGGACAGTGCTCAACCATCGGTCGGTTGGAAATGACGATACCAGCCGCATGAATGGAGGCGTGTCGATAAAGACCTTCTAATGCACGGCAAATTTGAAAGAGCTGATGGATTTTCGGATCTTTTTCAGTTAATTGCCTTAGGCGCACCTCCTGCTCGAAAGCTTCGTTGAGAGTGACGTTCAAGACCGCGGGGATCAGTTTTGTAATTTTATCTGACTCAGAAGCTGATAATCCGAATACGCGAGCAACATCTCGAATGACCCCTCGTGCCTGAAGCTTGCCGTAGGTAATAATCTGAGCCACACAATCATGACCATATTTTTCTGAAACGTAGTCGATGATGCGCTCTCTTTTGTCCATGCAGAAATCGATGTCAAAATCAGGTAGGGATACCCGTTCCGGATTCAAGAAACGTTCGAAGAGAAGGCCATGTTCCAGGGGGTCTAATTCGGTAATTCTCAATGAATAAGCGACCAGGCTGCCAGCACCCGAACCGCGTCCAGGTCCAACCGGTATGTCATGTTCTTTTGCGTGACTAATGAAGTCGGCGACAATTAGATAATAGCCCGCAAAGCCCATTTCATTAATTACCTTGAGCTCTCGTTCCAGTCGCTGTGAGTATTTAGTGCGCTCTTCACCAGTCAGTTGGGCCTTCCTCATTTCTTCAATTTCAATCAATCTTTTCTGAAGCCCGTTACGAGCATCAGTGCATAAGGTGTTCTCAAGAGTTTGACCGCTCGGCACTGTGAATTTCGGGAAGTGATAAATTTTTTTCCCTTTTTCATCTTGGAAGCGAAATTCAAAAGTACATTGGCGCGCGATCTCCATGGTGTTGGAAATTGCCTGAGGGCAAAAGGCGAATTCTTCTTTGATGATCGATTGAGGCTTAAAATAAAATTCATCGGTTCTCACTTGAATGCGCGACGGATCTTCCAAAGTTCTTCCGGTTTGAATGCACATGAGGACTTCTTGCACGGAAGCATCTTCTTTTCTCAGGTAGTGACAGTCGCTGGTAGCGACTAAGGGAACGTGGTGAGTTTGTGCAAGCTCCTGAAAACGTTGGTTGATGACATACTGTTGCGGTAATCCGCTTTGCTGCATTTCCAGGTAAAAACGATCTTTAAACACATTACAGTACCATTGCAAAGTAGTGCTGGCCCGATCCATGTCTCCAAGCAGACACAAGCTTGCCATTTCGCCTTTAAGGCAGCCTGACAGTGCGATCAATCCTTCGTTGTACTTCTCGAGAATTTCTTTATCGACCCGCGGTTTGTAATAAAAGCCTTCGAGATGGCCACTGCTGACAAGTCTGCAGAGATTTTGGTAACCCAGCTCGTTCTGACAAAGTAGAATAAGATGATACATGCCCGATCGGCAAACTGAGTATGGCGGAACTTCGTCGTCTGCGCTGGTATGAGTTCCTTTCATAAGGCGAGAGCCCGGTGCCATGTACACTTCGCAACCAATAATGGGCTTAACCCCGTGCTCTTTTGCTTTTACATAAAAATCGACGGCGCCAAAAAGGTGTCCGTGGTCTGTGAGTGCCACCGCTTCCATCTTGTCGTGAGTGGCTGCCTTGAACAGCTCATCCAAACGAAGGGCTCCGTCGAGCAAGCTATATTGTGTGTGAACGTGTAAGTGTGTGAAATCAGCACTCATGAACTGCTATTGAATTAACGTGCCAATACGTTCTGGCCGTATAATCCAATTGTGACTTGAAAACCAGATGAACATCGCCCTTCCTTTAAGATTTGCAGTGGGAACAAATCCCCAAAAGCGGCTGTCGCTACTGAAATCACGGTTGTCGCCCATTGCAAAAATGTGATCCGGAGGCACTTGCCACACTGGCTCTGACGGATTCAGGTTTGCACTCTTGCCTGTCATTAGAGCTTGTGCTTCAACGGCGGCACGGTCCTCTTTCGAGTAATTAACCAGAATGGCGTAGTGTTTTACGGAATCTAAGGTTTCCAAATAAAGTGTCTTGTGTTGGCTCCCTTCGATATCGTACATGACTTCAGTTCTGGGCGCTGTGTACTTGGGTATCTCCTCGCCATTGATGAATAGCCTTCCCCCCCGGTACTCAATCCTGTCTCCTGGAAGTCCGACCGCTCGTTTGACGAAAGTTAACGAAGGGTTTTCTGGATTTCGAAACAAAATGACGTCCCCTCGCTTAACGGGACTGATTCGAAAAAGTATCCATTCGGTAAAAGGAAAGCGGATGTCATAGGCGCATTTAAGAGCATACAACCGATCTCCCGGCTTAAGAGTTGGCTCCATGGATCCGGTCGGAACCACATAGGGTTCGACAACAGTCCACCGCAAGGCGAATAGAGCAATAATGAGGTAAATGAGGGGGAGATTTTTTTTTACAAACGTCGGGATTTTTTGACTAATGTAATCATTCATAATTGTTTAATCTGGATTTTGCAAAATCCAGGTTTAATAGATACTGAGAAACATTCGGTGGGATATTACGTGCCTTCGTTCACGAATTCAACCTATTCAGATTCTGCTGAAAAAGTCATTTCGGCTGAAAATTTGATGGTTTGACTGCGGCTTTGTTAAAATTTGAAAAAGTTCTCGAGGGGCCTCTACAGGCCCGCCGACCATGGAAGTGCCAACACTGCCTCGTATACCCCAAGTTATTGGAAAAACTGGAGCATTTGAATATTCATGCATATTCTATTGAACCGTAAAAAAATAAAAGTTATAATTAGTTAAAAGAGGGGCGATACAGTGAACAACGTCCTATGGAGTAGAACTGCAAAAGAGAAACG
>JACQOU010000130.1 GCA_016207775.1 Deltaproteobacteria bacterium | reverse complement strand
GTTTAACAGACGCAACACCCCAATGGCAGCATTCCAAACGCTATTGGGAATATCAACTGCGAAAGCACCTATAACCTTGGACGAACTACGCTAACGGGAGTAAACCGGGCAAGCATCTCAGGGAAATAAACCGCGGGATCAATGATTCGCTCAACATGATCCGGACACTGGATCCGAACATCGATCCCGGTATCTACGGTGATTGGGCAAGTTCGGGCGAGGCATTACGGCATCTGCAAGCTATCTATGGAACGGTGAAAAATAATCCGGATTCACGGGTGCAGCGGGATACCGATCAAAGCGTTGCCGAAGCTATCACGTTTAGTAACGACCTTTACCGTTGGACGAAGGAGCTGGATGAGCTGAGCGAGCAGATTAAAACGGCAAGCCATTCGGTCTCCCCAGGCGGGGCATCCAAGCTTACCGCCCAAACACTCGGGGTGATGATTCAGGTGATGAACCAAAACCTGAGGGCACAAGCGGTTACGATGAAAGTCACGAGCCTTGCCCTTGCCAACCAAAATAAGCGCAACAAAGACGAATCGGAGAGTTTTTTGGACGCTAATCGCGCGCTCAAGCAGGCGATGAAGAGCGAAAAAATCCAATTTCAAGTGCCGAGGTTTTAGGTGGACCACCTTAACTGGATAGCCCGAGAAGTTCATAACATACACGACTGGTTCCAGGCGGTTTTTTATCTTCTTGTCACCGTGTTTTTGCTCGTTAGTGTGTTTATCGAATATTTTAAATTGCCCCTGGGGCAGACGCCGAGTTTCGCCCCGATGGTGGGAAGAGTGCTGATTGCCGCCATTGCTCTTCATGCCTACCCGCAAATTCATAACCTGATGGCTGACATTTCGGATGCGCTCTGCCAAAAACTTGGCGATACGACAGGGCTTAAGTACGCGCTGGACAGAATGGCTGATAAGGTGGACCAGCTTTCATGGTCCTGGGTTTCCATCCGGCAGAATATTATCGTTGCCATTTCTTTTCTGTGTTTTCTTATTCTTTATTTTTCCGTCCATGTGGCACAGGCACTTTATCTTTACACGCTTGTCATTTTGTACACGTTCTCCCCGATTCTCATCGCTCTGTACGTTCTTCCCCAGACAGCGGGCGCAACCTCCGCACTTTTTCGCTCTCTTATCGAAGCAAGTATGTGGAAGCCCGTCTGGTGCGCGATTGCAACCATCCTTTGGAGTTCGGGGGTCAGCGACATTCAAGCCGAAGGCTCCAGCATCAGCTTCGTGTCGGCGGTTTGTTTCAGTCTTATCGCCGCAGGCTCTTTGGTCCTTACTCCAAGGGTAATCCACCACCTTGCGGGTGCTGGTATGTCTGCTATGGCGGGAAGTTTCAGCAACATCGGAATTGACGGTATAGCGAGTATTACGCCCATAAGGGCTACTCAAACAGGCTGGAATATTGCGGGTCGTGCGGCCAACAACGGGCTTCAGGTAGCCGATTATGCAACCGCATCAAACACTCGGGTGAACAAATTCATCAATAGCATGCCCCGGTTCAACGTGCCGCAGATGAAGCGTCCCTTTGTGATGATTAAAAAACACAAGCATTCCGGCGTTGCCAAGAAAGAAGGTGAAAGATGAAATTTACGTCTGCTTTTGCGAACGTTCTTTCTCAAAATATGACATTAAGAGCGGCCGTTGCGCTGCTTTCCTTATGCTCATTGTTCTTTTGCATCTCGACGATTCGACTTGCCGTTCGCGATCCGATTGTTATCGAACGGACCTGTTATTCAAAGGCTCTTGAGCCTGTTGATCCCAAGCATACAAGCACCGAAATTGAAGCCTTCATCCGGGGATCCGTCCCCTCGCGGTTTGACTCGAATTCCAACGCGGCTCAATTCCTATCCACGGATGAATTGATGTTTCGCAATAAAGAGCAGGATGAGCTTCTAAAAAAGGAAATGACTCAGAAGGTGGTTGTAAACTCCATTAAGCTGGATGGCGCACGATTTATTGTAGATACGGACAGAATTATCTCAATCGGCAAGGTCAGAACAGCACTGGCGTTTCCACTGAT
Source organism: Deltaproteobacteria bacterium (assembly GCA_016207775.1). Lineage (GTDB taxonomy): Bacteria > Bdellovibrionota > FAC87 > UBA2466 > UBA2466 > JACQOU01. The sequence continues at coordinate 14,688 of JACQOU010000130.1, read as the reverse complement.
TGTGGAGCTTTCGTCAACAACACGGTCAGAAATAAATCCCTACGGGCTTGTCTTGAAGCGGGTGTCACAATTTAGCGAAGAGGGAAATAAAAATGAGAAAAAGTGATGTCTGGGTGTGGGCCATGATGTTTAGCCTGATAACCATCCCCTGTTTTGCGAAAAAGGCACGTACTATCCGGTTAAACGAACAAAGGACTGAGCCCATATACATCGGTACGGCCGGCAGCGTGATTAATTTTCCATCCCGCCCGACGAAGGTCATTTTGGGGAACAAGGGCTCGTTTGCCGTAGAATACAATCAGGACGATCTGGCTATTTCAGCACTCAGGCCAGGCGCACACAGTAATTTGTTTGTTTACATCGATGGCAGGCGCTTTGGATTTAACCTGCTAGCAGTCGGTACCGGCGGGGATGAAATCGTTCTTATTCGCGACGCTCAGGAGCTGAAAATAAAGGCAAAAATTCGTTATGAGTAAAGCCAGCATAAAAATTTTGGATATGCCAAGCGAGCCCACTTCCCTTTGGCAGAAAGTACTTTCCTTCTTGCACATACAAAAAGAAGGCAAGAAATACACCATCAAGCGGACCATCGTGTTTTCTACGGTGGGGGTACTCATCGTCATTGTGGCTGCGGTTCATTTAATGTTGGATCGCAATAGGCCAAATGCACTAAGTTCCATTGCGGCACCTGAATCGCGGTTGACTTCGACCCTTCCCCAGACAGTGGACGTGCCAGCGGCCGCAAGCTCGGGCAAGAATGAAAGCAAAAAAGCAGGCGGCAATTTTCAGGGACCAACCGTTAGCTACCGTGGCCCCCAGGTTATCGCACGTCCGAAAGACCTTGGAAGCATTCCTCCGGGCTCGATGCTTTGGGCAAAACTTCTCAATGGAGCTTCCAATGGTCTTGTGCGCGCGGAAGTGACTGAAGGACTTTCCGTAAATGGCGAAACCAAGATTCCAGCGGGTGCCCTTTTGGTAGGCAATGGCAACTCGACGGAGGAGCGGCTCTTTATCCATTTTAACCAGGTGGTTTTCAAAGACGGAACCATGGGAAGCGTTGACGGGCAGGCATGCGACAAATCGGACAAGATTGTTGGCCTGAAAGGATCCAAGGTCGGAAACAAAGCAATTCAAATTGCCGGTAGCATAGGGCTTGGGTTTCTGGGAGGGTTTTCGGAGGGTCTTCAGGATTCAGAAGGACAGCAAGGTGCTGTCGTGAAAAAACCAACGCTCAAAAATGCGCTTCTGAATGCGACTGCCACAACCGCTCTGGAGCAGTCCAAAGAACTCATGTCCGATCTTAAAAACCGGGTTCCCATATTAGAGGTTCCAGAAGGGACCCCTTTGTGCGTTATTTTCGCCGGGGCAAGCCAATGAACAATTACCTTCACGAACTTTCCAAGATGGATCTGTGGGAGCGACTGGGCATCCTGTGCTCTCGACTTAAAAGGCCGGTGGTAGAACTGTGGCATGGTATCACCAAGGGAACCCTTCCCTGGGCACGCACATTAACTTGCTGCCTGATTCTTCAGCTCATTTTGCTTTTTCGTATCGATCTTTGGCTCATCTCTCAAACGAGTTTTCTTTGGCTTTATCCCAAGAATATGAATCTCTATCATGCTTATTATTTTGTAATCATCAGTTCCCCCTTTTGGACTTGGGCTTTCTTCCAGGCAAGAAAAAGGGAGCGACTCAATAAAATTCTGACAGACATTTTCAAGAGCTCTGGACTTCAAAACAACTTAGGCAATCTTCCAGCCTACATTTTTGATAAACCTGTCGATTCAACCACGAGAAAGCTTAGGGTAACGCGAGCGGTTCTTCCTATGACCGCTTTTCAACGCTCAAAAGACGCGCTGGAAGGGGGATTACACGCATTTATAGACGAATTTAGGGAAAATCGTGCTGAGGGCATCGTAGATATTATCTATTCGCAAGAGGAAATGACATCACTTTGCAAGATCGGCAACTACGAAAAGATACCTTCTCCCACATTCTATGTCGGGAGCACCCGCTCCAAAGAAATCATGGCAAGTTTGGATAGCTGCCCCCACCTTCTCATTGCCGGGCAAACGGGCGGCGGTAAATCTACTTTTATCAGACAGCTTGCTGTAACCCTCTACTTAAACGATCCAGACTGTTTTATTACCTTTATCGATTTTAAAGGCTCGGTTGAGGCCGAACTTTTTGAAAACCTTCCCAGGGTCCAGATTCCTCAGACCATGAAAAAGGCGATTTACTTTCTGGAAGTCATTTCGAAATCGCTTGAATACCGGCTCGCACTTCTGAAAGCCAACCGCTGCAAGGACGTAAGTGAATACTTAAAAATCCCAAAAGCCAAAAGGGTATCCCTAAGGCCTGATGACGATAGCATCCATCCTATCCCGCACCGTCACATTATTATTGTGGACGAAGCGGCGGAGCTTTTCCTGGCAAGCGAGCAAGCGTCCGGTGAGGATGTCCAAAAGGCAAAGCGCATTTTAAGTCGCATTGCCCGCCAGGGCAGAAGCATTGGCGTTCATCTTGTTCTTGCCACCCAAAGACCCGACAGTCGGGCGCTTGATCCCCAGATAAAGGCAAACCTTACAGGCATTTTATGCTTTCAAATGGTCAACGACACATCCAGCATCCTGGTTCTTGGTAACGGAAGGGCAACCGATCTCCCACCCGTACCTGGGCGGGCAATCTGGAAATCGGGAATGGAAATGATGGAAGTGCAGACCCCTTATCTGGAGTGGGATGAGGCAGAGGAGCTTCTTAAGAAAGACTATGCGAAGCCAACTGACAATAAGCCAGCGCTCAATGCCCAACAACCCGCAGATAATCACCCATCCCATGGGTCTTTGGAGCGCAGCTAATGGACACAAAAATACTGACTAACGAGCGGGATCTGAAAATATTCAAGTTTCTGTGGCGCTGGAAGTTGGGCACGACCAAGACACTCGCAGAGCGGTTTTTCCCAGGACTTAATCCTGTCATTGCGTACAATCGCCTAACAGCGTTGAAGAAAGCCGGCCTTGTTGAAATCCGTACTCTGGACTCCGTAGGTAACCGTTTTGTCTGGACGCTCACTCAAAAATCGTTCCGAATGCTAAAAAACCATCTTCCTGAACTAAAGGATGAAGGTTTCCGTTCGGAAAATATCGAGCATGATTTTTTTGCCACAGCTATCCATCTTGGTGAGTGGTTGGTCGATAAACCGCATGGCGTGGATTTTTTCTCAGAGCAACAGCTTAGGCGCTACAAAATGGACCACTATCCCGATTGGGTGCCCCATACTGAGCTTCATAGGCCCGACGGTTACTGGCTTGTCCCCTACAAAAACAAGGAAATCGTCGTAGCCCTTGAGGTGGAATTGACCCCCAAAGCCATTGCCAACTATGAAGTCGTGGCAAACTTTTACAAGGATAATCCCAAAGTCATTCGCATCGTCTGGGTTGTTCGCACGTTAGCCATTATTAAATACATCGAGTCCAAAATAAGAAAAGAAGTCAAAGACGAGGCCCTCAAGCACAACTTCATCCAGCTTTCAGACTTCATAAAGCTTGTATGGCATTCCCCAGTGTTATTCGGATATGAACAAGGCAAGACTCTCGGTTACGTGCTTGGCAGTCACCCCACAAAGCAAGACACACTCAAGATGAATCGCCCATTAATCCCCATGGCCAGTTCACTTTTGGACACTCGTAAATGTCCATTTCCTTCACGAACTTACGCCAAGTCCAAAAAAACTCATTTTATTGACCGTATGGCCTGTCGACCATCCGAACAGGTACTCCAAACAAACCATATTGAAGCCACCCTTAACGTTTCCATTAATCCCCCACCGATCACCTCAATCTATCAGCCCCTGAATAACCACTTATCTAATAAGTGAGGTTTACTCATGAAATACCTAATCGGACTCCTGATATTCATATCTACTGGCTGCGCTACCGTCGGACAATCCGCACTAATGGGTGCCGGCGTAGGTGCCGCAGCAGGAACCGGAATCGGCATAGCAGCCGAACGCTCGGTTGGATCAGCATTGATTGGTGCCGGAATTGGCGCAACTCTGGGAAGTGCTCTCTTCTACATCGTTGCAAGAGCAGAAGAAAAAAAAGACGCTCTCACAAAAGTAACTCTCAAAGATAAAAGCAAAGGGGAGCAAGTTCCCATGCTCACCATGCCAGATGTTGTTTGCCACGAACTAGAGGGAGCACTGGAAAATTCCGGTACCAAATGGGTGGGTCCCCATCAGGTCTGTGAAATCAAAAAAACAACCGTATTTAGCAAATAGAGGAGGAAAACCATGGAAGCTTCCGAAACAGTAGCAAAGAAAAAACAAACGAATCACTTTCGAGTTAATCTCAAAAAGGAAGTATTCGATCGGATAAGCCATTGGGCAGAGCAAATCAAAGGCCAACGTAACGGCGTTAAGATAAGACCCAGCGATTTAGTGGAATATATCTTGGAGTCGCATTCTGCGGAACTAACGCCTGCAGAGATAGAACAATATAAGGAGCGCTACACCAACGAAATTGATCTAGCAAAATGGCTCGTTAAGGAGTTGAGTGCGGCGCAAAAGCGGGGTCAAAAGCTAAGCATTGCTGAGCTCATTCGAACTTCCTGTCCCAAGCAATCGTCAAAAAAACGAAAAGAAAAACAACGTGCCAAGGGCTGCTGCGAATCCGAATCAGTTTCGGATTCGCAGGCAACCGCAGTGCATCCATGAGACCTTTGCCTTTCAGTGCTGAGGAAAGTAGCATGCAGAAAGTTGAAAATCTGGTCTTTGACAATTTATTTGGATTAATGTCGGCTGCCGAATTTTGTTCCCGGTTCGGTTACTCGATCAAAACAATTTATGATTGGAAATACCGGCCAAAGAAGAACAAAGTTCCGGCTGACTTAGTTGTGAAATTCCGAGGCAAGCTGTTTGTAAAGACAGAACTCCTAAAGGGTCTAATCCCTTCCGATTCCCCGTCAGTTGATGGGGCATGAAGAGGAGGATTAAACCATGTCAAAACCAAAGAAAGTGATTCTCAGCAACGGCCAAGTTGTTTGGGAAACTCGCCATAGAGAAGCGGGTAGAGGCTCACGGGAGATTAGAAGAAGGTTTGCTACCAGCAAACAGGCTCAAGACTTCCTCGATGACTTCAGGTTACAAAAACGAAACGTAAGCCAGGGATTCCTTCAGGCAGGACGTTTTGAGGACACTACGTTTGAAATGGAAGCCCAATATTGGCTTGAGGACCTGAGACTTCGCGTCTCACCCGGGCATTACGAACGAGTAACCGGCATCATTGAACAGTTCAACAAATCATTCGGAACGTTAAGACCTAATCAGATAACCACTGAATTTCTGACCCGGCTTCAAAGACGTCTCAAGATGACGACAGTCCCAGCCAGGAAATCTTCAATGCGTAATGCGACTGTCAATCGGTGGACCGAAGCGATAGGTGCCGTTCTGAATTTTTCTGCTTCTCAAAAACGAATCCCTTACAATCCGGTTGCGGGATTTAGAAAACTTCCTGATAACTCTCCAGAGATGCTTTTTTGGGATGAAAAAGAGGCCTGTTCTTTTCTCTGCTGGGTAAATAGTAAGTACACAGTTCCAAGTAATCAAAACCCTTACAGAGCAAGACAATACTATGTCGTCTATCTTCTGGCCTTAAATACAGCAATGAGGGCTGGTGAAATATGGGGACTTAAGCCTTTGGACCTGTTTTTTAATGAAAACGGGGTTGGCGATACCCTTTTCATCAGGCGCCAGATCAACATGACGACTAATGAATACGCGCCGCTTAAAGGCGGAGTCAGTTCTGACAAGGATAAAAGCCGGCACGTTCCCTGTCCGCAGGAGTTGAGAAAGGAACTGGGAGCGCTCATTCGCGATAATCGGATCCGAGCCGACGATCCGCTCTTCCAGACCACGGCTGGCAGTTTCATCCACCATGAGGCATTCAGGGACAGATTCGAAAGGGATTTGGCTAACTGGGGCGGACGCAGGATCAGATTCCATGATCTGAGACACACAGCAGCCACCTTGATGCTTGCAAAAGGCGTTGATGTGAAAACGGTGAGCGAGATTTTGGGGCATGAAAATTTATCTACCACGATGTCTTACGTTCACTTGTTGGGCGATCGGATCAAACAGGTATCGCGATCCTATTGTATCGTTCCATCCCAAATTCAAAGACCCAAACTTCACCTGGTAACTAACCCGTAGTCTTGTTTTTTCGGAAAAGTTCGGTTCATTTCGGTATTTTTCCGATCCGCGTGTGGCAACGGTGTGGCAACGGAGAGCATTTTTGGTAATTTTTTGAGATTTTATCGAAAGATTGCCAGATTCGAATGTGAGTCTAACTACTTGAAATAACAGGTCAACCGGGAGGGGAGAGAATCGAACTCTCCAGGGGCGAAAATTTCGTCCCCCGCCGGGGTTGAAGCCCGGGGGGCCCACCAGTGGCCCATCCACTCCCTTGGAATGAACGTATGCAATTATGGCGCATGGACCCCGTTTCTCTCAACGGAAATTTGTTACGTGAATGCGCGGTATCGTGACCGGCTGCTCAGTCACATGTTAGAAGCTGAACATACACTCACGTACATTTGCAATTAATTTGCGGGGTTTTTATATGAAAAAGTTAGTTTCCTGTCTTTTTATGAGCGTTCTTGTATTTTCTGCGGTGGGTTTGGGTGCCAATCGTCTGGAGGATGTGCGATTCGGTGTCTACAATAACTTTGCACGCAAGGTGGAATGGGCACCCCAGCGGGGGATGGCTGGTGTCTATAATCAAATAAGATACCGGGTGGAGTGGGCGAGTGAACCCGCGGTTTTTGGTGTTTATCATTCGTTTTTCCGTTACGTGGATTGGGGAAAAAAACCTTGGTTTTACGGTGTGTACCACGAGTATGAAAGACGGGTGGAATGGGCCATGCAGTCCAACCTTTTTGGCGTTTATAACCAGTTTTTCAGGCGAATCGAGTGGGCAAAAGACGAGGGGATCTTTGGCGTTTATAATCGGTTTGCACGGCGCGTGGAGTGGGGAAGGGCAGCATATATTTTCGGGGCCTACAACGAATTTGAGCGACAGGTGGAATGGGCCGCGGAACCGGGGGTCTTTGGCGTGTACGATGTCTTCCATCGCAAGGTGGTGTGGGAGCGTTGATCTGTTTGCTCTACTTCTTATACCGTTGAATCAGTCGTTAAAAAGCAGCTCCAGCAGCGTGTATCTTGCTTTACTGTACGCTTCAAGGGCTGCAACACATTCTGAAAGCATCGGCGAGTGTGTTTGCTGAAGTTCAGAAAAAACTGGACGAAGCGAGGGAAAAATCTTGTCACGATCGCTTGTTTGCAGCTGCAAGAGCAGGTCGGCGATTTGTTGCCAGTGTTTATGGCCTTCATCGGATACAAGTGCCTCTCGGATTTCATCAATTTGGGAACTCATTTGCTGGGCCAGTTCAATGGCATCTGAAAGTGGTGCATTACGAAAAAATGCTAAGGCTGCGATCAGTTCACGCAGCGTTTGTCGGTGGCGCTGAAGAATCATATCCTTCTCAAGAGTCTCCAAAGTGACTATCAGCTCGTGAACAAGCTCTTCGCGATGTTCGGTTACCTGTTTTGTTACGGGCTCAGCGGCGGGCGGCAATCTATCCTGGCCTGGCACCCTCAATCGTTGTGAAGTGTCTATAGCTCCAGCAAATGAATGCACACCGAAAGGACTGAGTTTCTCCCAAGTCAATGCGACGATATCTGGATCGGGGGAGTGAGTGAATGATTCAAATGGCTGGAAGTTTCTTGTCCGCGTATCTAGGGAAGAAGTTTTTGCAAGCATCTTGAAACTGTTGCGTACTTCGGGGGAATGTTCAGTGTTGTTAGCTTGTGTCAACAGCCAAATCATATTCTCGATAGGTAACAAGGAGGGTCGAGATAGCAAAGACATTGCCGAGGCGAAGAAAACCCGTGTGTCCATGTCCATATGCTTTGATTGCACGGCCGTGCTGACCGCGTTCACCAACTCTGTGCCAGGCTTCCATATAATAGGAGAAATCTTTTTCAATATGTCGACGGCTTCTGCTCTTACTCGGTCGTCCTTGTGACCCGAACTTACGATAACCACCCTGAGAATCTTCTGACCGTCATCGAGCCAAGGTGGAATTGAGTACTGAACACGTCGCAACCGTGGGATAAGATCATCGAGCGCAGCAAGCAATTCGCGTTTCTTAACCGGAGCAGCCAATGCGAGTTCGTTCGCCAATTGGCGAACTTGTACCGCAGTGCCTGGGAAAATAGAAGCATTCCACCGGCGAAGGGCATCGGCTGCGATTTGCGCCTGACTCGGATGCGTACAACTACGTATTGTCTTTAGGGCAGAGAAAAGTGTTTCAAACGGGGCGGTTTGGGTTAATTCAAACGCAAGGTCGAGTTCTCGCCTCAAAGGCACGCTGCGAGTATTGACCCTCCAACGGCTGAGCTCTTCCCGTACTTCGAACTCCATTTGACAGGATTGTTTATGATATGTCCATGCCAGAAAGCGCGCACACAGCTGCTGCAGGGCTGGATCACCTTGTCGGACATCAGGGAAAAGAGCGATTATCTGCCTTCGAATGGAGGCCTGATTGCGCAGATTAATGTTCTGCTCAAATTTTTGTTGGTCCGCGGTCATTAGGATCGGTATGAGTAGCTGCCTGTGGTCCTGATGACGGACAGTCTTCACCAGGATTTCTATGGCAAATTCAGCGTAGTTATCGGCGAAGCATACGGTTGGAGACCATAACCCAAAAAACAGTAAGGCTACACCGATTAGCAGGCGTTTCGGAATCATAATTCATCTCAAAGTTGGAAGAAGCATCCTCAATTAATACGATTTACTGGCGGGATCAACTAAAAACTCCACGGATGAGTTCGGTGGTTTCAGCGGGCTGGAAAGCGGCAACTTGATCGCATGGTTTCATACACAGAGCGTTTGTGGATAAAATCCAGATGGCCAATGCCTTTGATCTCAATGTTAATCCCGTCTTGAAAGGCACCGGAATCGTAAGGTCGGTCGACCATTTTATCGGAAGGAGAGTACAGTGAGCACTTCTTTAGTCGAGCAATAGCCTGCTCATGTGCCTCCATAAATCCAGTTATAAATTCATTATTAAAGGGAACCAAAACGATGTTTGTTTCTCCCTTAAAGCGGCGCAAGTTAATCGACCCAGGATCTTGTCCGTGGGCCACGCCCGCAAGCCCTATGTATATCTCGAATTGTTCGGACAGTTCAGATTCCATGATGGTGTACAGTCCGACAAAGTGTCCTAGCGAGTGTGCAATCATGTCGAACTTCGTTCCAGGCGGGTAGCGATCAAAGATCGCCTGAAGTTTATTCTTTACTGTCGCTCGGATAGTTTCTGGGTCCTCCTTATAGGGATAACCCACTTGATAAATATCTTGAGAAAAAAAGCCGTCGGCAACAAAAAAATTGATCAAATCAGTCATGTCAGTTATCCAATGGGGTCCCCAGCCGCGCACAAGAATGATCGGACGAGCCCCCAAATGGGTGGTTAATGAGTTTGGCAAGAGTTGTTGGTCTTGCGTGGAAAAGCCAATGCTGGAACATACGAAAAGTATGACAAGCATCTTTTGCATGGATTATGAAGGTATCTTCTCATGCGGATTTAAGAGAATAAGCGGGGAAACGATGAAGAAAACATCAGAATCCTTGTGCCATTGTCTGGCGGGTATTGAGAATGTGTGGCGTTTTCTCTATAGTGTGCTTTTACCAGGGCTTCTTCGATCCGCAATGTGGCATCTGAGTTCCCGCATAAGGATTCATTAATTCCTTGTCCGTTTTTGGCTGTACCCAGAATTTCTTAACCATAGAGCAGTAGTAAAGCTGCCAATCAGTCTGCAGGGCAGGCACTTTTCGGATAAGACTGATGATTGCGGTGCTCATTGCCTCAAAGTGAATTCGAATCTCCTTCAACTTTTCTGCTGAGAGGGCCACGATAGCTTTAGCGCTATCCTGCATAATCTTCACATCAGTGTACCGTGGATCGGTGGCTGGAACTTCCTTTAACCAATGTTCGGCGTGTTCATCCAAAAGTTTTGCGCCATCGATAGCAATGCCCGGGAGATCCTGTGTCAGTGCCAATTCCATTGTATGGTAATCTTCAAAAACAGGTTCAACGGCATCGCAGGCGAGTGCAGCGCTCGTTAAAAAGAGAAACGTTACCAAAAATGCGGCTTTCGTGTTCATAGTGCCCCCTCCATTCAATATAGGGTAGGCCCCCGACGCTATCCTTTCAAATGCTATTGCAGACTGTCGTCCGGTTTTCTTAACGCCTGTTACCGGCTGCCGGGAAGGTTGTGACTCTATTCATCATGACAGGACCGGTACGGTTCGGTACAGTGCCTTGCTTATTTTTTTAGGGGGGGAGTATGGCAAGATGGATGATGTTAACAGTGATTCTAAGCCTGTTTGGGTTTTCGGCTGCGGGCTATTCGATGAGTTTTTACAGTGAATTTATTGATCTGTTAGATCATGGGCCAACCACACACGCCGATGATTTTTCGCGTGAGGTTTGGTATGGCGACTGCGTGAAGGCGAGTCGACCGAATGATTTGCAAGCTTCCACTGCCGTTTTCATCGAGTTGAACGGCGCTGGGGTTAAGAAGAGATACTTGGCATTGCTCAACGAAAAGGGACATTTGGAGAAAACCATTGCTGTGGAAAGGGCAGAGGAAAAGATTCGAAAGACGGCATTGAGTGATATCGTTAATAGTTATGGAAAAATAAAGATGGTTCATCAAACTTCCTGTTCCGGCTCAAGCTGCTATGGTGATATCTGGGCGTGCCTAACCGAGGATGGAAAGCTGGTCGTGCACGATGAGTTACTGCATATCGCGTGCCTTTTTAACGAGAGGAAGATCCTTCAGTAGCTCAACGGTTGGTTATTGCACTGCTTTTGACGCCCATCCACAGAAATGTTAGAAACGGTTGGATTGAAAGGAAGTTATTGGTTGGAGTGAGGTAAGCTGTTGAGGTCTGGAAGTGGCGCAGATTTTTCGTTCCGTTCATAATACTCTTTTCCGAGTCAGCCTTTCCGTCATCGTTCTTCTGGGAGCCAGTTCGCTATGGCTTGCCGGGGCTTTTGAACGTTCCCCCTATAAAACCCTCGAGAAAGTTCCACGTGATCAGCCGGTCCCCTTCAGTCACCAGCATCATGTTGGCGGAATCGGTATTGACTGCCGGTATTGCCATGTTTCGGTTGAGACTTCCCGGTTTGCAGGTATCCCAGCCGTCAGTGTGTGCATGAATTGTCATTCTCAGATTTGGGCCGATAGTCCTGCGCTCGCGCCTGTTCGTGAGGCGTCGAGTCGGGATCAGACGATTGAATGGACGAGGGTGAATGACCTACCCGATTTTGTTTATTTTGACCATAGCATCCATGTGAATAAAGGAGTGGGCTGTACAACCTGTCACGGACGCATTGATCAAATGCCTTTGGTGTGGAAAGCAAACTCATTGCATATGGAGTGGTGTCTGGAGTGCCACCGTAACCCGGAAAAATATGTCAGGCGCCGTGAGGACGTATTTAAAGTGGATTGGGAGCCGCCCAAGAACCAAAGGGAACAGGGCAGGGCTTTGGTCGAGCAGTACCAGATCAGAAAGGTCACGGATTGTTACGGGTGCCACAGATGAATGCGGGGACTGACAGTACGACTTCGTTTACACGTCGGGAGTTGCTTGAATATATGGCCGCATTGACTGCGCTGCTGGCAAGTCCGGCGTGTATTCGTCAGCCGCTTGAAAAGATTCTTCCCTATTCCAAAGCTCCGGAAGATATTGTTCCGGGCCGGCCTCTCTTTTTTGCGACGGCGATGGAAATGCAAGGAGTTGGAATTGGACTGTTGGCAGAAAGCCACATGGGTCGGCCCACAAAATTAGAAGGCAATCCCGACCATCCAACCAGCTTGGGCGCAACAGACGCTTTTGCACAGGCTGCCATTCTTTCCCTTTACGATCCCGACCGTTCTCAGGTGGTCACTCATAAAGGAGTCGTATCGACGTGGGAAAGCTTTGAGAGAGCTCTTCACAAGGCGATGCAATTGCAGGAAGTTAAAAAGGGAGCAGGACTGCGAATCGTCACGGAAACGGTCTGTTCGCCGAGTCTCATCGGGCAGTTGAACCAACTATTACAGAAATATCCAGCAGCCAAATGGATTCAATACGACCCCATTTGTTCAGATGGGCTTTGGGAAGGAGCAAGGCTTGCCTTTGGAACCTATGTGCAACCGATTTATCGTTTTAATAACGCTGATGTCGTGGTGTCGCTTGAAAATGATTTTCTCGCCGATGGATTTGGGAGCGTTGCTTACTGTCGTCAGTTTATGAATCGAAGACGCCTGCAAGAAGGTCAGTCGACCATGAATCGTTTGTATGTTTTGGAGTCCACGCCTTCTTGTACAGGTGTGGCGGCGGACCACCGGTTTGCGATTCGATCCTCTGATTTGGGAAAAGCGGCCTCAGAGATCGCACGGCTTGTTGGGCTTAAAGTCGATGGAAGTCCGTCGCTCTCCCAAACGTCGAAGTGGATAACTGCGTTGGCATCCGATCTGAAAAAGAAGGCGGGCAGGTCGCTCATTTTGGCCGGCACTCACCAAAGCGCCCAAGTGCATGCCCTGGTGTATGCCATCAACAGTTATCTGGGCAATATCGGTAGGACGATTGATTTCATAGAGACGACGGGTCAAACCCCATGGCAACAGGTGGCCGGTTTAAAAAAACTTTATGAAGAAATGCGCTCGGGCTCAGTCGATATGCTCGTCCTGTTGGGTGGTAACCTGTTTTACAATGCTCCAGTTGACCTGAATGTTGAGTCGCTAGTTCCAAAGATAGCATTTTCCGCTCATCTCAGTTTGCATCAGGATGAAACATCATCCCAGTGCGAATGGCATTTACCGCAGACCCATTTTCTGGAGCAATGGAGTGATGTGCGGGGTCATGAGGGCTCGGCGTGTATCGTTCAACCACTCATCGCTCCACTGTACGGTGGAAAATCACGGCACGAAATCCTATCGGCAATGCTTGGGAGACCAAAGGAATCGGGCTATGAGAGCGTTCGAGAATATTGGAAGAGCAAGCTCAACAACGTTCAGTTTGAAAAGACATGGAGAAAGTTCGTCCATGACGGAATACTTTCGGGAAGTGCGGCTCCCACAAAGCCAGTGCAATTAAAGGATGTGAGCGCTCTGCCCAGTGCATGGTTGGCCCAAGGTGAATGGGAGGCAACCTTTCGGGCGGATCCTGCAACCTGGGATGGTCGTTTTGCTAACAATGCATGGTTGCAGGAGTGCCCTCGGCCAATTACCAAGCTCACTTGGGATAATGCAGCTCTTATCAGTGTAGAGTTATCCGAACGGTATAAACTAAAAAGTGGGGATATCATCGAGCTCGAGTGTGGCGGAAGAACCCTGAAAGCACCCGTGCTCATTGTGCCGGGGCAAGCCGCTCATTCCATCACTCTTCCTCTTGGGTACGGACGCACAAGGGCCGGTCGCATTGGCAGTCACGTTGGCTTTAATGCGTATCGACTGAGAACTTCTGAGCGCCTTGACGTAGTTCTAGTGAAGATCAAAAAAAGTGGTGTTCACCACTCGTTTGCAATCACTCAAGAGCATCACGAGATGGAAGGGCGTGATCTTGTGCGCTTGGGTGCGCTGGATGCGTTTTTAGGAAATCCGTTATTTTTGAAAAAAACGCATAAAGCACCTCCCGATTATCCAAAACCGGCACTTTCCAGTCGTGAGACGGATTATGCCTGGGGCATGTCCATTGATTTGGGTTCGTGTATCGGCTGCAATGCCTGTGTGGTTGCGTGCCAAGCTGAAAATAATATTCCAGTTGTGGGAAAAGAAGGCGTGGAACGTTCCCGTGAAATGCACTGGCTGAGAATTGATCGCTACCACAAAGGGCAGAACACGCAGCCCAACACGCAGACCGAAACGCAGCCCGAAATGTTGTTTATGCCTGTACCCTGCATGCACTGTGAGACCGCTCCCTGCGAAATCGTTTGTCCGGTAAACGCAACCACGCACAGTGCGGATGGACTGAACCAGATGGTTTACAACCGTTGTGTGGGAACGCGCTATTGTTCCAATAATTGCCCCTATAAAGTTCGACGGTTTAATTTCTTTGAATATACGGACCAGAAAACGCCTGTTCTCAAAATGCTTCGAAATCCGGATGTAACGGTCAGAAGTCGAGGGGTTATGGAAAAATGCACTTACTGCATTCAACGAATCCATGCGGCACGCGTGACGTCGGAAAAAGAGGGCCGATTGGTGCGTGATGGAGAAGTCAAAACGGCATGTCAGGCTGCCTGCCCGACTGAAGCCATTGTGTTTGGAAATATAAACGACCCCAACAGCCGTGTATCCCGACTCAAAGCGCATCCCCTGGATTACGGACTGCTTGAGGAACTGAATACCCGGCCACGTACCACCTATCTTGCTCGCATAAAAAACCGCAATCAGGAGATCAAAGAGGGATGAATTCTCACGACTCGAAAATTCCATCGCGAGCGGATGAGGGAGCTGTTATTGGACCGGGCCACACGTTTGCGACTATCACCGATCAGATTGCGGCCATTGTTCTTTCAGAAAAAACAAGGCGGGGGTGGTGGTTAGGGTTTGGAATCTCTTTTGGTCTGTGCATGCTG
>JACQOU010000129.1 GCA_016207775.1 Deltaproteobacteria bacterium | reverse complement strand
TTCTTTTCTCAAAAAACCGCTTCCTGTTGCCTGCTTCTCAAACACGGATCCCTTTGAAGCGCCTGTCCATCGAATGACCGGACTTCGGCTCATTACGATTTAGCCGGCTGGGGATGGTTTCATTCCTAGCCTGGAGCAAAAAGATCTAGTAACTTGCTACCTCTTAAGTCATGAAGACCATCGATAAAATTAAGCGCTTGGCGGTACGGAGGAAGCTCAAGTTTACTTTTAAAGCGGAGTGCGAACTTCTTAGGGATGGGCTGACTCAAGACGACATTATTGAATCGATCATCAATGCCCCTGACATCAAGAAGGAACTCAAATCCACTGTGGCCCCCGGGGATATGCTATACGTTATTGAGTCCCCCAACTTTGACGGCCTGTGGATTTACACCAAGGGGAAGCTAATGAAGAATGGAAGTGAGTTTTATGTGCTCATTTCCTCGAAACTAGCCGAATAGGCGACACAGATATGAAAAACGAACAGTGCCCAGTTTGCGGAAAGAAGACGGTTCAAAAACATGGTGACGTTACCTTCCCCACTAAGTCGGGAAAAGTAACAGTCAGCGATCTCACTTATCAAGAGTGCACTTCTTGTAAGGAGAAGGTATTTTCACAGTACGCGCAAGAGCAGATCGAGCGAACCGTTTACGGCGAGAAACGCAAGCGCGTGGTGTAGTACAAACCGATCATTCGAAGCATGGATGCTTCTTAGACACGGATCCCTTTGAAACGCCTATCCATAACGCCTATCCATAACGCCTATCCATAACGCCTATCCGTTACTTTAACTTTCTGACCAATCGTCCCAGTGGTGGAGTTGGCAGGCTTCTTAGGTAAGCAACAAGGACACGAACTGTGTCCTTTTGAAAGGCAAGTAGGTCCCTGAAAACAATTTCCTTCGTGAGCTTGGAATCTAACGCAAAACCGCAAGCTTCCTCTCGAAGCGCAGCGCCCGCTAACGATGCGAGCAAATTTTCAGCATTTACCCCCGAATCGATTGTTTGGCCCAGAGTAATCCAGTCGTTTACTTTCTGAGTAGGTTATTGTTTAAATATCCATTTTAGATCATAAAGATCTTTTTCCGCTGGTATACTTACCAAGGTAGCTATTTTCATCCGAAGAATCGTCTCAAGGCTTGGAACCAGTACTTCTCCTTTGACAATCTTAAAGCTACCTACTTTGAACAGGTTTTCGTCGAGCACAACATCCACTGTGAAGGAGTGGTCGCGAAAAGTGCAGTTCGCATGAAAATATTGAGCAGATTGAGACAAGTTCGATAAAACCACGTCTCGTTTCTCGAGGTGTTTAACCGCCAATACTGCTGCCCGAAAAGCTGCTGGACTTTGAGAAAAAAGATCAATGTCGTCCGAGCGCCTGTGGCCGAAGTAATAGCCAGCAAGTGCGGTCCCGCCAACTAGAGCAGTACCGTCAATTCCCTGGCTAAAAATATTCACCAGACATTCATGCAAAGGACCTGGCAACACACGCCTTGCTAGGGCTGCATCAGGCTTTTCTCGGTTTTCCATATGATTTCCAGTTTTTTCCGGTAAGCCGGATGAATAAGACTTTTGTACACCGGAAATCGCTTCCAAACTTGTTGACCTGCGATCTTAGCAGCTTCATAGAATCCACACACTTGCACCAGACGAGCCAGTGCTTGTCGTTGCCCTCTCATTAGGCCCACTATAAAACTTTCTAAATCAGGATACAGACGGTCCCACAGAAGCTCAGTCTCCCATTTTTTTCTATCGGACGGACTTCCCAATATCGGTAGAAATTCCGACAGCTGTTCAACCGTTACTCCCAAAAAATGAGCTACTGCCTGAGCATGTTTAGCAAACAGATTGATGGGCCCCTTTTCTTTGCTGCTTAACCAATGAGAAACCGCTTGCCGCGTGACACCCGCCGCCCGCGCGAGGTCAGACTGACTGAGACCGCGAGCAAGAAGGTAGGATTTTAGCGTCTGGGCATTCACAAACCCTAGTATCACTGATAACCACGTTGATGTCAAACATATTTGACATATCTGTTATTATTAGCATGTAATTGCAACTAATTACATTTTATTGGTATTAGGTGTTTCCACAGGGACTGACCATAAAGATTGGCAAGACGCGGTGTCGTGCCAATCAGCTAAACCGGTCTGAGTCACACGCCAGTGGAGTCAGGCGCATATGCGGGGTGGCCATGAGCCCGAGCAAAGAAAAGTTTGATACAAGTGCCCCCTTCTTTTCGATACCCTATCGACCACTTTGCCTTGTGCGCCTCCAAAACATTCCTCACCTGTGCCAAACCGATTCCTGCCCGCGCGCCATCCACCGCCTTCCCAGCAGCGAAGCGATTAAATTTCCGCACTGAAATTCCCCGACCCGTATCGGATACCAGCAAGGCAACCTGATTTTTCGTGGCCCTCACCTCTATCCGAACTTCCCCATTTTTGGAACTGGCTCTAAGCGCATTGGATACAAGGTTAGAGAGCGCTCGTCTTAGGCGATCTTGTTGGCCCATCACGAGTACCTGCCATTCACAAGGAACAAACATTAATGTGACCCCTTCTTTCCGGGCCCAAAAGCCATATTCATCTGCGAGCTCACAACACAATTTATTCATGTCAATGACAGTGGAATGCTGGTTACGAAGCTGTCCCAGTCCATCGTCAATAATTGCCTCAATACGTTGAATAGCCAACTCCAGCAGACCGACATAACTCTCGTCGTTGGGGTGGATCACATGCTCGCGAAAATACTCCCACGCTGCCACAACACCGGTTAGCGGACTTTGCAAATCATGAAGCGCCTCCAAGGCCGCTTCCAATTGCCTGGAATAAAAACTACGTTTTCGAAATCTGGAGACGGGCAAGCGGACAAACGCGCGGCTCATAACTTACACTCCATTGCGTTTTTACTTAGCTTACCCTGTGAATTTCCGATTTTTAGTGAAGTGCGCACACCATGTCAAGCCGAAAAGATTCTGAAAAGGTACATCCTTCCTTTTCAGG
>JACQOU010000123.1 GCA_016207775.1 Deltaproteobacteria bacterium | reverse complement strand
GGGTGGCAGCTGAGCTTCAAAAAGATCTCGGCTTATCGACTCATCTCATCGAAGGCGCCAAAGGACAGTTCGACGTAAAAGTTGACGGGAAGGTTGTCTACTCGAAAGCGGCAGAAGGCCGTTTTCCTGAGCCCGGTGAGGTTACGAAGATCCTGAGGGGTTAATTGAGGCAAGCATAACGACGTTCGACGCCATTGAGAAACTCGTGGAGTGCATCCAGGGTTTCTTCGGCGATCGTAACTACCCGCTCATCCGCTTCCTCATCTCCACACATGCTTGTCAAGAGTGAGATTTCCGTATCCGCCGCCAGATCCTCTGCCTCTTTGGTCACATCAAAAAAACGAATTGCGGAATCATCTGTCATTTCACTCCAATTCCAGCGATTCATCTTTTGTCTGGCCACCTCAGAAAGCTGCCTTCTAAAAACATAAAGGGCAGCAAGACCGTCAGCTATATTTTCTGAATGGCAGTGCTTTCTGAACGTTCGGACCAACTGCTCGGTTTCATCGGAATGGAAATGGCCGAAAATCTCATCACGTGAGAGCCCCAACCCTTCAGCAAATTGCAGCCATAATTCAGAATGATTTTCCTCTCCCGCTTCTTCATCCATCAAATTTTCCAAAAGACGCCGACGTGCATTGGGATCGGTACAGCGACTGTGTATGGCACTGAGAAAGCGAGGAAATTCTCTTTCAAAGGCGAAATATTCCTTTGCATATCCCTGAAGTTCACGACGGCTCAGTCGACCCTGTTGCCAGCGAATATACCAAGGGTGGGACAACAAATGCTTCTTTTGAATTCTTTCTTCCAAGCGGGAACGCAGACTTTGCATGCGAGACCCCCTTTATAGAATATGTCTCCTTGGTACGGTCGGAAACACAACTTTGTCAATAGATTGAAGCTGGCAAGATGAATCCGCTTCAGTTATGGTCGAAGCACATGAAAATGCAGCTAAAAATACTCCTGCTCCTTATCTTACTTATCCCTTGTTGGCTCATTTCTCTGCGTTACAATGTCGACTTAAAGGTCCTCCACCACACTGCAAAACTAGTTTTGAACCAAGACTATGCCCATATCTATGTGGCTAGCGGGGGACCAGGCCGTTTTTTCTATGGCCCTATAACGCTGTTGGGCATTGGTCCTTTGGGCACTCTCACGTTTGATCAGGCAATGTGGCTGTGGAACGTCGTCCAAACGATCGGTTTTGCAATTTTCTGTGTCTGTCTCTGGAGGCTCTACCCTTGGCTAGGTCGGACCGAACAGCCGCTGAGTTGGCTCGTAGTGTTTATCGTTGCCGTCAATCCCATCCATAACAACTTTCAAAGTGGGAATATTCAAATCCTCTTGGCGGCAGCACTGTGTACGGCTGAATTGGGCAGTCGAAGCAAAAAACCAAGTGCGCAATTTATGGGCGGATTTCTTTGCCTTCTCTGTGCAGCGATCAAGGTATATCCCGCACTGCTCGTTGCTTACACCTTTCTGACCAAGCGCAATCCCGTTCGCTGGGGAATATTGGCTGCCTTAGCAATCAGTGTCTTGCTGCCTTTTATCGGCTTCGGCTTACAACCCGGAAAAATTTTGTTCAGTGGATTTATCCATAACCTATTTACCTACAGTGCGGATAACCCTTATACGATTATGGATATCTTGTGCTTGCCTTCAGCCCTCGCGCGGTTAGTCCCGGACTTTACGGTTAAGGAAACTATCATTCGTACCCTCACGGGTCTTGTCGCCGTATGGTTCCTCGCATGGAGCACTTGGAAAAACCGCAGCTCAACGGCACGTTCCGTGGACCTTTGGGCGCTGGCCATGGCATTAATGGCTTTTCTCAATCCCAGCAGCCGACCCCACTACTTCATTTTTTTCGTGCCTGCCTTTTGTTCGTTACTCGAAGTGGCCCCCCTAGAGCGGCGCAATCCCTACCGCCTGGCCACTTTGGCCTCTGCCATTCTCATTGCATTGACGGTAGAAGGGGTAGTTGGCAGAGATTTCAACAACTGGCTTGAATGGCATAGCATCCCTACGCTTGGCATATTGGTTCTCATTGTGACGCTTTTTTCTTCTGTAACAAAAACGAAGGTTGTTTAACGATGATACCGTCGATGGTGGCGTCGCTGGTGGTGGGCCCTGCCTCGATAGCTTTTCTTGTGCGCCTTCTTCTTATAAGCGAGGGCGGGTTTTGAGTAATGTTTTCGTGAAGAGTAGTGGGAATGCTGTTGAAACCGTGATCCAAATCGAGGAATTTTATTAAGAATGGAGCTGACTGCAGGCCCAATACCTCTTCTAAAAACACCTTCTCGGTAAAGATGGTACCCGCCGTATACCACTGCTCCAAGCATGCTAAAGAGCAGCAGCTTTCTCAAAAACTCTCTCAGCCTCCAGGTAAAATCTCCGTAACCCATAAACACCTCGGACGACACGCGCCCATCCAGTCTGCACGCGCCCATCCACTCTTTAGGATTCGCAACGGGCATGCCTAACAGCCAAAGGTAAGTTAACCCACTATATTGAAAGGATTTTTGGGTTTCTTCACCGTGTGTGAAAAGGCTTTTCAACTGTCAATTTGGCAAACACGGTGACAAAGGGTGGTAGTCCCTTCATCTGCGAACCGTTCGTCGGGCCACCTTGAATTGCAACGCCACGAGCGCTAACCTTGTCTGAAAGTCTAGAAAGGATGACCATGGCCGAGAACTACTACATCGATTACACGGAACGGACCGGACAAATCAGCAAGTATTCAGACCTCGAAAAGCTAGCCATGCCGATTGAGGACGCGTTTGGCGATACCTCCACGTTTCAAAACGCCAAAGAAGCCATGGAATTGTACGACGGGGTACTGAGCGAGATCGGAAAATTGTGTGCGAATGAAGTGCAACCGGCAGCAGCTGAAATAGATAAAACTGGGGTAAGACTGAGCGATGGTGAGGTTTCCATGCCTAAGCCCCTGGAAGACAATCTTTTAAAGGCGCGCGACCTTGGGGTATTTGCCGGTGGAGTGAGCAGAAAATATGGCGGCTATAACCTCCCCAAAATCGTTCAAACCGTTGCCTTGGAAATGTTCGCCCAGGCCTGCCCAAATACAGCTCTCGCAATTGCAGCGTTCTCCATGTCCGACTTTTTGGAAGATTATGGTACGGAGGAACAGAAACAAACCTACATACCAAAGTTTATCTCCAACGAATGGCGCACTTCGATGGCATTAACAGAAGCCAATGCGGGCTCCGATCTTGGACAACTGCGTGCATCCGGTAAAAAGGAAGGTGACCGCTACGTTATCAATGGCACAAAACAATTTATTTCTTATGGCAACGAGCACGTCACCTTTGCGTTAGTGAGAACCGATCCTCATTCAAGCGGTCTTAACGGACTTTCGGTCATGATAGTTCCTCGAGATATCGGCGGAAAACCCAATTTCAAAATACCAAAAATTGAGGACAAGGTCTGCCTGCATGGTTCCCCCACTTGTGAAATGATTTTTGAAAACTCCATCGGTTTTTTGATGGGCCCGGAGGGTATGGGCTTCAAGGTGATGGCGGAATTGATGAACCGTGCGCGATTGGGAATGGGTGTGATTGCACTGGGTCTCGCTACGGCAGCACGGGATGAGGCGAAAAAATATGCTAAGACTCGAGTCACCATGGGAAAGCCCATCATTCAGCATCCCATGGTCGCTGACATGATTTATGAAATGGAAATAGAAATACGTGCGATGCGTGCATTGGCCACAGAAGCCGCAGCAGCCTGCGATTGGATGCGTATCTACCAGAAGAAAGGTGACGAAAAAAATTTCCGAAAATGGAAAAAACGCTTTCGTCGTCTTACCCCATTGGTCAAATATATGTGCGCCGAGAAATGTGTGCTTTTCACCCGCAATGCCCTGCAAATATTTGGGGGCTATGGGGTATGTAAGGATTACCCGGCGGAACGTTTCATGCGCGAATCTCTCATTCATCCCATTTATGAGGGCACCTCTCAGATTCAGTCGCTCATGGTTCTAAAAGATACTCTGAAGGATGTAGCGACGCAGGCAGGTGGGTTTCTAGGATCTTTGGCAGGCGCCTGGGCCGAGTCCATGATTACCCGCGATCCCATTAAGTCCAAAGTGCTGCAAGCCCGCAATGAGCTCAATCAGGCTATCCGTACGGTTTTGATGAGTATCATCAAAGACAAGTTCAAAACCGATATTGAGGCTCTTAAACAGCAATCGATTCAAGACTTCCTTAAAGATTTTTCATTGCAACTGCTATCGCCAAAGACGGATCTCTCTTATCCTTTCCTCTGCGCCGAACGATTGACTCGGATTGTGTGCGATTACTATGCACTTAAATGCATGGCGGATCACTACACTCCTGGGGACAAGGATCGGGAAAAATGGATTCTTGAGTTTGCTGAGCTTGCTCTACCCAGAATGCGCATGGAAAACATTTATATGGTCAATAGACTTCCCTCCACTTTGGGATACATCAAAACACAGGCGGTAGAGGGGTGAGTACCTTTACAGCCCGAAACGCAGAACAGAGCTGTTTTCGAGGCCCCTGTCGGCAGTCCTCGGCCCATCTTAAGCGTGGTGCAAATTTGCCCGAACATAAGCTTGCAAAACCTTCTTTGCCAAACCCCTGCGAATCCGATGCTATAATTCTTCCCAAATCATTTGTACAATTCTCAAAGCTGCTTCCTTCGAAAGTTCGCGTAGCTCGCCAGGATGAATAGGCCGCGAGAAGACAGGCTGAATAGTTGCACCAAAGAGTGGAATTTTATGATGATGGATCGTTCGGAAGCGGTCTACCTTCATCTTCAGCGCAATAAGTGGACGCTCCGTTTGTACTGCTAGTTTCACTAGAGATCCTCTCATTTTTTTATAAGGACCTCCTGAGTCAGAGAGCACCATTAATCTACGATTGGGGTGGCTATTCAAAAACTGAATAATTTGTTCGAATGAACTTTGTGCTTTGTCCAATTCATATCTAAATCCAGTAGCTCCCTGGCTTCGTTGCCAAGGATACCAAAGATAGGCAAGCCACGAATGGTTACTGAGTAGCTCAAATTGAAAGGGTTCCGATCGAAAAAATATTGGGTCGATTTGCTCCAAGAAAAGATCGGTATGTGACAGAT
>JACQOU010000122.1 GCA_016207775.1 Deltaproteobacteria bacterium | reverse complement strand
GTACAATATAGGCAGGTCCAGCTCTTTCGTAATCGAAAACATGGCCCCACCTTTTGCCGTTCCATCGAGTTTTGTCACAATCACGCCCGTAACCCCAAGAAGTTGCCTAAATTCACTGGCCTGTCTGACGGAATTTTGCCCAACTGTTCCATCCAGTACCAGCCAGGTTTCATGAGGTGCATCCGGTATTACCTTTTTTACCACCCGATGAATTTTCTTCAATTCGTCCATCAAATTGCTTTTAGTATGTAATCTTCCCGCCGTATCGAGCAGAACAATGTCAATCCCCCTCGCCTTGGCAGCCGATACGGCATCGAACGCCACCGCTCCAGGATCCCCGTTTTCTCTGCCTCCGACAAACTGCGACTCCGTTCTTTCGGCCCAAGTCTTAAGCTGGGAGGACGCGGCAGCACGAAAAGTGTCCGCTGCTCCCAATAGAACGGTTTTGCCTTCAGCTCGAAATCGGCTAGCCAATTTCCCAATGGTGGTCGTTTTCCCCACCCCATTAACTCCCACGATGCTAATCACTCTTGGTTTGGCATCCTTAATACCCCCATTTTGGGCGCTCAGTAGAAGAGCAAGGCACTCTTTCTTGACGATAGAACGGATCGGAACTGTACCCGCCTGCTCCGATTTAACCTGATTGAGCAACTGAGTGGTGACTGAGATCCCAACATCCGCTTCAAGCAAAATCTCTTCTATTTGCTCCCATTCAGCAGCGCTAAAAGACCCGCTGGTTCGACCCAAAAATCCGCTGAGTCTCCCAAACAACGCACCACGCGTTCGGTCCAACTTCTTTGATAGCGGCGGAACTGCCGGCGGTATGGGGGCAACCTCAGCAACCGGTTCTACAGCTACCGGTTCTACTGCTGGCTCAGCCCGCCCCGCCTTTTTCTTTTGTGAACCGATAACAACAAAAAACACAACCGCAATGATAATTGCCAAGATACCGAGTAAAGTTAATTCGAAAACCATGAGACATTTGATACGTATTTCGAGGCCTCTGGCAAGAACTATCCACAAAGATCTTCCGACATAGGTTCGTCACAATCCGGTGTTTGAACTGAGGATTCTAAATACCGATAAATAGTGCGCGGATGAATACCCAAAAGCCTGGCAGCAAGCTTTTTATCTCCTCGCGCTGTTTTCAGCGTCTCGCTCATGATCATGCGCTCCACTTGGCGCAGCGGCATTCCGACCGGTATTACCATTCGCTTTTCTTTCTGATTGCTCATTATTTCCGGTGACAATTCTTCAACGCTTATCACCCCAGTCTTGTTGAGGACCACGGTGCGTTCAATCAAGTTTTGCAGTTCTCTCACGTTGCCCGGCCAAGAATAGCGTGCAAGACATTCCAAAACTTCAGAGTGTAATAACGGAACTTTTCTTCCGTTTTTCTTTGCAGACTCTTCCAAAAACTTTTGCGCAAGCAGAGGAATGTCTTCCAGACGGTCCCGAAGTGGCGGAACATGGATATGAACAACGTTAAGCCTGTAGTATAAATCCTCACGAAAAGTTCCGTTGCTGATTGCAGCCTTAAGATCTGCATTCGTGGCACTCACAACGCGCGTGTCCACATGGAGTGTTTTATTGCTACCCAACCGCTCAAACTCACCTTCCTGCAAGAATCGCAGAAGCTTCGCTTGAAAGGCTGGCTGGGCTATGCCCACTTCGTCCAAGAATAAAGTCCCTCCATGCGCCAATTCAATTCTTCCTTCTTTGCGTTTAGTGGCTCCCGTAAAAGCGCCGGGCTCGTACCCAAAAAGTTCCGCCTCAAGGAGGTTCTCAGGAATAGCCGCGCAATTAATCTTAACGAAAATGCCTGAAGCCGAAGCGCTTTGGTAATGCAAATATTCAGCAAGAAGAGCCTTACCCGTGCCACTTTCACCTGAAATAAGTACATTTGCGCGGCTTCGGGCTGTCTGCCAGGCAACATCCATCATTTTTTTCATGGGTTCAGACTTCCCCATTAGTTTTCCAGAGTTTGAATGCAAGTGCGTTTTAATTTCTTCTCTTAAGCTTAGATTCTCAGCAACCAATCGTCTTTTTTCCAAAGCCCGATGGACAGCGCGCAACACGTGTAGTCGCTGAAGAGGTTTGGTAATAAAGTCATAAGCACCCTTCCGCATCGCCTGGACCGCCAGTTCAACCGTGCCATATGCTGTTACCAGTATCACTTCGACAGACGGATCCGTCCTCTTAACGGTATCCAAGACGTCCATCCCGTCGAGGGCATTCATTCTAAGATCGGTCATCATCACATCAATAGAATGGGAATTCACATACTGAAGTGCCGCGTGCGGATCCTGGAACAAACTGACCTCCGCACCATCACTTTTCAGGATGCGTTCGAGAGCTTCCAGATTAGATGGTTCGTCATCAATGACAGCAATATGATAATTCATGACGGCACCTCAAAAGTGTTGGTTCTCCGCTGACTAGACCGGAAATTGCATGGTGAACGTTGTGCCTTCCCCTACCTGACTTTCACACTGAATGGTTCCTTGAGCTTCTTCCACTACCGAACGGGTTAACATAAGACCCAGCCCATTACCCGTCGGCTTTGTGGTAAAAAAAGGCCGAAAACTATGCACCCTTGTATTTTCGTTCATTCCGTGACCCGTATCCGAAATGACCACCTTGTATACGTTGTCTTTGACTTCTGTACTGACCTTCAGCTCCCCCCCCCGAGGCATCGCCTCCCTCGCGTTTTTAAAAACGTTCAGAAGAGCCTGCTTCAGTCGTGATCGATCGCTGCGAATATAAAGCTCTTGGGGAGACAAGGCGGCCAAAACAGAAATATTCCGCTCTTTATCCTCCTCCACCGAAAAATCTAAAATCTCTCTCAGTAATTCGTTCACTGCAGTTTTTTGTTTTTCGACCATAGGAACTCTCGCTCGAACCAAATAGCTTTCGGTTATTTGGTTAAGCCGCTCAACCTCTTTTGATATGTTCTTGATAGTCCGAGAAATATCCTGAGTAGGGTTTTTCAGTTCCTCAGCCAGCCAGTCGATATTGAGGCTGAGTGAGTTAAGAGGGTTTCTTATTTCATGGACGATTTCCGCGGAAAGCTGCCCAATGGCGGCGAGCCTCTCCGACTGTAACAGTTCTTTTTGTTGGTGCTGGATTTTCTGATCCCGTTCACGTAACGCACCAAGCATCCGATTAAAGCTTCTGGCCAGCACCGAAATCTCATCTTTCTCGTCTGCCTTCAGTTTAAGGCTTTGTTCCAGATCCCCGTCGGTAATCTTGCGAATGCTTGAGATTAACAACGGTAGTGGCTTAAGCATCCGATGGGAAACAATAACCGTAAGAAGTCCAAAAAGCGCAACAAACGTAGAAAGAAACAGACTGGCAAACAGGTTTTCCCTTCCTTCATTTTGAGCTGCCAAAGTAATCGTCTGGCACTCGTTATCCACTCGTTTTGACAGATTTGCCAACCGAGCCCGGAGTTCTGCGTGCAAATTTTCGAATTGAGACAACTGAGTCGTCTTAGTTAGCTGTTCAAAGTTTGTCTTCGCTGCCATTAGAATGGATGAAAACTCTGAAACCATCGTAGCTACGGCAGTATCTTGGTGCCGAATCAGTAATCTTTCAGCCAGAGTGAACTTTTTCAAAATAACCAGTGGATAAAGATCTCTGACAATTCTGGAAAACGTGGCACTCTCAGACGAAAGTTCGGGCCGGAAATAATACCGCCTCATGTCTTCGCTCAAACTGTGGATGTTTCCCTGTAACTGAACCACAAGGCGGGAGAGCGGCAGGAAAAGCTGGTTAACGAGTTGAAGGCGGTTATTGGAATGACTGAATCGAAGATAGCTGTAAGCCGATGCCACGACAAATAGAGATAAAATGACGACAAAACAGCCGATAATTTTTGCGCGGATACTCATGTGGATAAGAAGTCAAAGCTGGGGCAGTCCAGAACGTTTTTTGAGCGCAACGAAGCCGGCGCCAAAAAGCACCCGTCCAACGTATAAAATCAATCCTGACAGAGTACTAGAAGCTAGCTCGTAAGGTACCACCATATGCAAGGGTAGACCCAGATACGAATTGATACTGGGCTACGGCAGAAAGATCAACATAGGAGCCTAGCAAAACTCCGACACGGCCTTGTGCCTGACTGACGCCGGTTGCACTTGTTTTAATGTAATTGTAGCCTCCGCCAAAATACATGATTTTGTAGCCCACATTGAGATAACCGGAGCCAATATATTCGCTCGTTCTGTTAACATCAGGAAAATTGAAAGTGGCCTCAACGCTACTCAAGCGATCTTTGAACGCGTAACCAATTGCCCCCGTAGCTCCGACAGTGTTACTGCCGGCCTTGGCTAATGTAAGATCTGCTTGAGCTCCTATGGCGATTCCTGTGCCGCCAGCACCACTATAAACTAGCGATCCGAGAAACGCGCCATTGTTCGTTGTGCCTGAACTGATGGTTCTTTGATAGCTCGCTCCGACAGTAAGTTGCTGCTTGGCAAAGCTGCCTCCCAGAGCCGCGCCCACCGTATCCGCCGATAAATCCCCCTTGGTGAGATCAGTTGAAGCACGATTTCCAAAAACGCCGATTCCGAGGTTTCCGTTTCCATAAGCAACGCTCGTTGTAAGAGTTTGTGCAGTCGAATCCGTGGTGCCGACTTTTTGCCGGGTGTAGCCAATTTCAATGCCGGTACCCACATCCTGCGCAAGATGCCCTGGATTTGCCCCAAGGTTGTTGTGATCGAGAAAGAGGAACCCAACTCCTCCACGCCTCATCATTGTGTTTTTTGCGCCGAAAGCAGCCGACGAAGCAATCACCAATACACACACCCATAAAAACTTTGTCATATGGTTCCCCCTCACTGAATGGATGATTCTTAGAAAGCCTTTAATATAAATTTATGCCCGATTTGACAAAATGTCGATACTAGGAGCACCCAAGATTTACGCCGCGAGGCAGGACACAGCGTCATCGTCACATGGTTCTCAGGCGTATATGCAAGTCGGTTCTTGATAGGTAATGGCTCCCCATGCTAAAAACGCCTGCGATGAAAAAATTTAAGGTTCGATTTGAGAATCCTGTTTCGGATGTTGAGGTTGATCCGAAGCAGGTCCCCTACGGCCCGACAGGGAAACCGGGAAGCATTTTGGATATTGCTTTAGGCGGCGGCATCAATCTTCAGCACGCTTGCGGAGGGGTGTGTGCCTGCTCAACTTGTCATGTGTACGTTAAGGAAGGCCTGGATAGCTGTTCCCCCGCCACAGAGGCCGAGCTTGATATGCTCGAAAATGCCCCCGACCTCAAGCCCAACTCCCGCCTTGGCTGCCAGTGTGTTCCTAATGGTAACCAAAACTTAGTTATTGAAATTCCCGGCTGGAATCGCAACCAAGCAGGCGACAACAAACAGGCTAATCTTGATC
>JACQOU010000125.1 GCA_016207775.1 Deltaproteobacteria bacterium | reverse complement strand
TGATCTCTCGCGTTTTTTTCCGTCGGATCCTTAAAGCGATCCCCTCTGTTAAGGTACATCCTTCCTTTTCAGATGAGGCCTCCGCCCCGTGAGCGTTGCTCTCGGGTCATCTTCTGAAAAGGAAGGATGTACCTTTACAGAGTACATGGGTCAATTCCATAGTTTTTTATCTTTTTGTGCAAGTGGCTTCTTTCGACGCCTATCACCTGCGCAGTTTTTGAAACATTACCACCGTTTTCAAGCAACATTTTTACGATAAATTCCTTCTCGAACTGAGCACGGGCCATTCGCAGGCTTTTTTCTTCAAAACTCAGAACGTCAGGTTGTGAATCGTCTTCCCAATCGCCAATTTCCAGGGAATCAATGACGTCCCCAGTTGAAAGGATACAGGCTCTTTCAACCCAGTTTTTAAGTTCTCTCACGTTCCCGGGCCAAGGATAGCTTTGCAGCATCCGAAGAGTTGAGGAACTAATGGATAGTTTCTTCCCTGCTGAATACATGGCGATGAAATGGCTGAGCAGCAAAGGCACATCTTCCCTTCGTTCCCGTAAGGCTGGAACAAAAACGGGAATGACATTAAGACGATAATACAAATCTTCCCGAAAAACCTGGTCTCGGATTAAATGTTTCAGATCTTTATTGGTTGCTGCAATCACGCGAATGTCGACATCAATCGCTTGATCGCCCCCCACCCGTTGGATACAGTTTTCCTGGAGAGCGCGCAAAATCTTGGCTTGCATTTTGGCACTCATGTCGCCCACTTCGTCCAAGAAAAGAGTACCGCCATTGGCCTGTTCAAACTTGCCGGTTTTGCGATCGTGCGCACCGGTAAACGATCCTTTTTCATGTCCGAAAAGCTCGCTCTCAATAAGCTCATCGGGTATCGCAGCGCAATTAACAGCAACAAATCGGTGTTGACTTCGTGGACTTGCCCGATGGAGGGCTTTAGCCACCAATTCTTTACCTGTGCCATTCTCTCCTTGGACAAGCGCCCACCCGTTGGAGGGTCCGGCTACCGAAATAAGGGTTTTCAGTTTGTCCATCGGAGCACTTTTGCCTATCAAGGCCTCGCCCTCACTTAACTGCTCTCGTAGCAACTTATTTTCATCCTGGAGTTCTTTCACCGTGAAGGCGTGCTTCAAAAGAACCAGCAGTTTATCGAAATGGATCGGTTTTTCCAAAAAATCGAAGGCACCCAATTTGATGGCTTTCACGGCAGTCTCAACAGTTCCATGGCCGGACATCATAATGACTTCAACATAAGAATCTGCCTTTTTAATTTTCTCGAGTACGCGTATCCCATCCTCTTCTGGCATCCAAATGTCGAGCAAGACAACATCAGGCAAGAACTTCCTTACTTTTTGCAACCCAACCGACCCGCCTCTTGCCGTTTCAACGGCAAAACCCTCGTCTTCTAACACCCCCTTGAGCGATACGAGGATATTTTCTTCATCATCGATAACTAAAACGCGCTTAAGAACCATTTATGCGTTTTCCTCCGCTGAAACCGTTTCATGAACCACGCCTCTTTTTCCCCTCATCCCAGCAACAATTAACGAATCGGGGAACTCGATGACAAAACGGCTTCCCCTGGGCCGATTCGGTAGCGCCCTTACGAACCCACCATGGTCGGAAATAATTTTCTGAACGATAGCCAGGCCGAGACCGGTCCCGCCCTCCTTTGTGGAAAAGTAAGGCTCAAACAATTGATTGGAAATCCCCGCAGAGATTCCGCAGCCCTCATCACTTACCGCCAAGCTAATCAGGCCCAGGTCTTTATCATGCATCGTCGACACTGTAATAGAACCACGTCCATTCATGGCGGCAACTGCGTTGTCAAATAGGTTAATCAAGGCACGTTTAAGCTGTGACCGGTCAAGTTCCATCGATGGAAGAGAATCGTAAAGATTAAGTTTGAATACAATTTCCTCATGGGCCGCCCTGAAAAGGTTAATGGACTCAATGACGATCGCGTTAAGATCATCGGGAGCTTGCAGCGTTTCCGGCAGTCGTGCGAAGGAAGAAAACTCACTGACCAATTTCTTAAGCGAATCGACCTCCTTAAGAATGATATCGGTGGCTTGCCCAAATGTCCCATCGTCTGTAATTTTATCCAGATATCGACGGCGCAACCGTTGAACAGAAAGCTGAATCGGAGTAAGAGGGTTCTTAATCTCATGGGCAATTCTTCTCGCCACTTCCCGCCAGGCAATCATCCGCTGCATCTTTTGGATGTCAGTCACATCATCAAACACTGCCACCACACCCATTTGCTTTTTACTTTCCTCTCTTAACACGCTCAGGGTGACTAACAACGTAACCCATTCATCTTTTGCCGACCGAATTTTCAGTTCTTTCCGAACCGGCTTAGCGTTCCCATAAACAGAAACCAGTATTTCTCTGAACTCCGCCCTGTGCTCCTCGGGAATAATTGCCCAATAGGGCTTTCCGATCAGATCCTGAGCGGGAAGCTGAAGCAGTTCAGCCGCCGCATGGTTGACCATGGACATCCGGCCGTTTTCATCCAGTGATATCACTCCAGACTGCACGCTTTCCAACAACACTTCGATATATCTTCGCCGGTGGCTTAGCTCCTCATTCATTCGCTTCAAGTGGGCATGAGTGCGTTCAATATCCCGCTTATTTTGAGATAAGTCTTTGGTCATTTGGTTAAACGATTCCATGAGCCTCGCCATCTCATCATTGCCTGAAACAGGAATTTCGTAATCGAGATTGCCTTTCGCTATCTCTTCTGTTCCCCTGGAAAGTTCCTCAAGCGGCACCGTCAACCGCTTGGCCATATAAAAGCCGATCCACGTAGCGGAAAACAAGATGAGCAAAGTCACCATGGTCAGAATGGCGAAATAGGTGGATTTGATCGGATAATTGAGCGGATTATGGCTCTTAAAGTCTTCGTAGGTTAAAGAGATTTCGGATAGCTGCGATGCCAACCCCATCGGAATAAAATAGTTTGCAAAAATGACCCCTTTTCCAACACCCAGGAATGCCCCACACCTAATCAACTCACCAAGGCCAACATTTTGAACACGACACTCGTTCACCCCGGAAAAAGCGCGCTGCAAAGTCTCCAACGTGGCAGCTGGAACCACATCCGCGCGCTCGGGATGCACAGAAACTATTCTCTCTGAAAACGGATTGCTGTAATATTCAACAGCATCCAGCCCGTATTCCATGCGGGCTTCCTGCAACTTTCTTATTAACGGCTCTGGAGATCGACTCACTCCATCCAAGGCAAAGGCGAGTTTCCTGGCAAAATGGCTGGCGTTTTTTTCGGTGTTGTCGTAGTAGTTGCGGACTACTTCAATACTTTTCTGAAGAGTGCTTCCCACTTTAACGCTGAACCACTTGTCGAAACTGGATTTAATGTACAGTGCAGAAATGGTGAAAAGCAGAACCGTTGGAATGATTGAAAAAAGTATGAAACAAACAACGAGCTTTGTTTTCAGGCGCGACCCGACCCGCCCACGCCGATCGTCCAATACAAGTTTCACAACATTTCGAAACAGCAAAAACAGCAGCAGCATGGTGAGAACAACGTTGATGTTCATCAAACCAAAGAAAAAGATGCTGTTAACGAATGGCAGCTTGTGGCTTAGGCTTAGAAGGTGGACTTCGACGGCGGTCAATATGATCAGAAAAGCGAAAATTATCAATACGATAATTCGCTCCCGACGCCGCCGCTTATGCTCTTGATCCATAGTCATTCTCTAATAGATCCAATACTCATTCTCTAAGAGATCCATGCTCATTTCTCTAATATTCCGCCAAGCCTTTGCTAAGATATCGAAGTATCCAGCATCTCCACAACTTTATTTTTGCCGAGACACCCTTCCCGTCATATCTCTGGCTACGTTAGCAATTTCCAATGATTTCAGCTAGACTGAGCCACCAATGATTTATGCAGATTTCAATGCAACGACTCCTCTGAGCCCCGCTGCCACGACAGCGATGAAGAGGGCTATAGACCGATGGGGAAATCCTTCTTCTGCTCATGAAATAGGCCGACACGCAAAGGAACTCTTGGAGCAGGCAAGAGAAGCTGTTTCCCAGCAAATCGGGGTGGGGCCTGAAGAACTGGTTTTTACATCCGGGGGCAGTGAAGCCAACTCCATGGTACTTTTAGGAAGCTGGCTCGGTTGCGAAACCCCTCCGTTTCGGCTTCTCACTTCAGAAGTTGAGCACTCGTCCGTCCGAGATGCAGCCGATTATCTGAAAGAGCGGGGCGCCAACATGCAGTTCGTACGCCTGCTGCCCACAGGATCCATTGATCTGGATTATTTCGAGGAACAGCTTGAAAAGTTCAAACCGCATCTTGTTTCTCTCATGACGGCAAACAATGAAACAGGCATCCTATTTCCAGTTAGGCAAATTTGGAAGCTGTGCTCAAAATGCGGCATTGTCTTCCATACGGATGCGGTCCAGGCATTCGGAAAAGTCCACCGTTCTGAATGGAATGTAGCCGATTTTATTTCAGTGTCTGCGCACAAGATTTTCGGTCCAAAAGGGGTCGGGGCTCTTGCCGTCCGACGAAGCCAGAAACTGGCTTCTACACGGTTTGGCGGTAGCCAGGAAAAAAAACGAAGGAGCGGCACTGAAAACATGCTGGGGATTGCAGGCTTTGCCGGCGCTTGCTCAGAACTTGATGGCGAGGATAATTGGCAAAGGATCCGCTGCCTGCGAGACTGCTTCGAGAAAAAGTTAAGCACACAACTGGACGGCATTTTTTTCCAAGGTGCTCATGCTGCTCGTATTCCCAATACAACCAACGTAGGTTTTCAAGGAATAGCGGCGGAAATTTTGTTAACGGCTTTGGATTTGGACGGCGTCTGCGTATCAGCCGGCTCAGCTTGCTTTTCGGGTTCCTCCAAGCCAAGCCACGTGCTATTAGCACTGGGTTTGCCACCGGAACGGGCCAAAGAGTGCCTGCGCATCAGCTGGGGCAGAACAACGACCGACGAGGAAATGGATCATGCAGCCGATCGATTGATCAGCCACGTGAATCGAATTCGTAACCGAAGATCCGGCTAGAGGAAAACATGTCTGTCGAAATAAAAAAAGGTGCACGCATTGTCGTTGCGATGAGCGGAGGAGTGGATAGCTCCGTATCAGCGGCATGGCTTAAGAACCAAGGCTACGACGTTATTGGAATCAGCCTCCAGTTACATGACCTTGGCCAGGATGTTGAAAACACGTTCGGTACTTGCTGTTCGTTATCGGACATTGCCGATGCCAGGCGAGTGGCCGAACAAATCAAAATTCCCTTTTACGTTGCCAATATGGAAGAGGAGTTCGAAGCTTCCGTCATTGAGGACTTTATTCAGGAGTATTTGCAAGGAAGAACCCCTAATCCGTGCGTAAGATGCAATGAAAAGGTGAAATTCAGCCGACTGATGCAATGGGCGCTGGATTTAGGTGCAGAATATTTGGCAACCGGCCACTATGCGACGGTTGCCTATGAACCTGAAAGCCATCAGTATGAGCTACGAAAAGGTGATGACCCTGAAAAGGATCAGTCCTATTTCCTGTTTACCCTAAAACAGCAGGAACTTGCCAGAACGGTTTTTCCCGTCGGTCATTTGCAAAAGAATCAAGTGAGAAAACTTGCACAAGAATTAGGCCTGGTTGTTGCCGACAAACCGGACAGCCAGGAAATCTGTTTTGTCCGGGATCGAAATTACAAAGATTTTATTGAAAAGAAAGCTCCCCCGCACTTATTAAGGGCAGGCAATATCGTAGACCTTAACGGCAAGGTACTGGGGACTCACACAGGAATCCATCAGTTTACCATCGGTCAGCACAAAAGACTTACCGTGAGTCAAACGGAAGAACCGCTCTACGTGGTGGCCATTCGGTGTCATGCGGACGAAGTTGTGGTGGGAAAAGAATCTGATCTGTTTCGCAACCGCTGTTTTGTTAAACAGCTCAACTGGATCAGTCCGCCGCAATTGCATCGGGCTCCACAATACATGGCAAAAATCCGCTACCGCGCACCCGAAAGTCCCGTCACACTGTACCCGTTGTTAGATAATCGGGCAGAAGTGCGATTCAATGAGCCCCAACGAGCCATCACGCCCGGCCAAGCCATCGTCTTTTATAACGGCAACCAGGTTATGGGAGGTGGCTGGATTGAAGAAAGTGCAGAATGAGAACAATCGCCTTCAAAACATTCGGCTGCAAAGCCAACAGCTTGGAGACCGATGCCCTGCTGGCTGAAGCACGCAAACGTGGATTTTTGGTGGTCCCGGACACCGTTGTTGCCGATGCTTACGTGATTAATAGTTGCACGGTCACCCATGGCGCCGACCGGGACGCTAGAAATTATATTGGACGTTACAAAAGACTCAACCCGCAAGCCCTTGTTGGGGTAGTGGGATGCTATGCACAGGTGTCGAAAGACGAGCTTTTATCGACCAGGTCAGTGGATTTTATCGTCGGAACGGCAAACAAACTTCATATATTGGATTTAGTCGAGCATAATTTTGGTTCTCCCCTATCCGAACGGGACTTTGTTGAACCTGCCCATGGATTTCTTCCTGAAAAATTTCCCGGTTCACGTCACTCACGAGCCGTAGTTAAAATTCAGGATGGCTGCAACTTTAGCTGCAGTTATTGCATCATTCCGAAAGCACGAGGCAGAAGCCGAAGCTTGCCCCCAGATGTCGTAGTTAGACAAATCCTGGATGCCCATGAGCAAGGGTTTCAGGAAGTTGTCCTCACAGCCATTCACCTGGGCCATTACGGTTGGGATAATGGCTGTACTCTGGTTAGCCTTTTGCGACGTATCTTTGCAAAAGATGATGGGCCCAGAATCCGGCTAAGCACATTAGATCCCTTCGAAATTGATGATGAACTCATTGATATGGTTGCCACTGAAAAGCGTCTTTGCCCCCATTTTCATATCGCACTTCAGAGTGGCAACGACCAAACACTTAAGAAGATGCGCCGAACGTACAAGGCCCAGGACTTCAACAGTGTCACAACGAAAATTTTTGAACACTGCCCGGACGCTTTTGTTGGTGTTGACGTCCTGGTCGGTTTTCCCGGCGAAGGATCAGCACAATTCCAGGACACTGTTCAATGCCTGAAGGACTCTTTTTGGAGCAAACTCCATGTTTTTCCGTTTTCCCCAAGAAAGGGGACCATGGCAGAAACCATGCCGGACCGTGCTTCCTCCTTAGACGTTACCGAACGCAGGTCACAGCTATTGGAATTGAGTCAGCAGAGGTATCAACACTTTCTTAAGTCGCAGACAGGAAAACAAAGAAACGTGTTGATCGAAAAACCTTCCCGAATCGGCGGTTTCTTCGGACGCGCGGAAAACTACGCGCCTATTTACCTAAAAGGCACCGGAAAGGAAAACCCCCGAACAATTGTCGGTAGAGTGGTTCAGCGTTTTCAGGAAGGGAAACTCTGGGCTTAGAAGCGTGCATGCCAGTCAAGAACTTGAAACTCGGGCTTGGGGGTACTGTCAAGAAAGACTGCTCTTTCGCCATCAAACTCCACGCCCTTTTCCCAATCATGTGTTCCCGTTGCAGTGGGAGCAGAGCTATTTTAGAATAATACCATTATGAAGAAGGTTTCTAAGCTGTTTGATATTAGTCCTTTTCAAAAAGAGCTTACTGTCTTTTGCAGAAACTGGAAGATAAAGAGCATAGCCCTATTCGGATCTGCGATCCGAGATGATTTTTCCGAGCAAAGTGATGTCGACCTACTTATCACCTACCATCGTGACGCCTCTCACGACCTTCTGGATCTTTCTGACATGATCGTTGGCTTAGAAAAGATCTTTAATCGAAAGGTTGATATCGTCGAACGTGAGGCGGTAGAGAAAAGCGGTAGCCAGCTTCTTAAAGAGGAAATTCTAGGAAGTGCGAAAACCATTTATGACGAAGCGGCATGACCAGGTTTACATTGAACACATGGCCAAAGCTGCAGAGCTTACCATCGCTTTTGTCCAAGGAATAACAAAGGAACAGTTTGAGAAAGATCTCATGCGGCAATCGGCTGTGATGAAACAGTTGGAAATCATTGGCGAGGCTGCTGGTAATCTTTCTGAAAAATTTCGATCCGACCACCCGGCCATTCCTTGGAAGAAAATCATAGGTATGCGCAATATTCTTATTCACGCTTACCATCGGGCAAACATGGATACCATTTGGCGAACGACCCAGAAATCCATTCCTTCTTTGCTCTCAAATCTGAAAAAGATTTCATCTGTCTCTTCTTGATTAAAGTTGCAGCCTGACTGGGATTGAATCTTGGGATAGACGGCTCCGACGCGGCGGATTCTTACCGAATACAGACACCTGACGGACAAATATCGGGCGTTTATTTGCTCGTTGGTCAAGAGTGCTCCACGAGCTAAGGCAAAGAAACTACGCACGCGATTGATGAACAGTTTTCTTGGCAGAACACCCTAGCAATACCAAGCGGTTAGTTCGATAGCCTTCAAACAATTCTATCTCTCATTGCACCCAGGGTTTCTGAGAGCAAACTGCCGGTATCTGGCACAAATTCTGCGTTACCTGAGTACGAAACAGATCCTGGTATTTCAAGGTTGTTATGGTATAGGACTGTACACATAG